>JBBRFR010000144.1:0-8978 GCA_038241485.1 Burkholderiales bacterium | reverse complement strand
TACCGCAGGACCAGCCGCCGGCGTCCATCTCGCCGTTGATCATGATGCGCGGATAGACCCCGGCCACTTCCTCGGCGATGTCGGCGAAGCTGAGCGCAGCGCCCATCTCCTTCTCCTTGACCAGCAGGCGTTCGACCGCGGCGTTGTTCAGCACGCGTTCGGTATTGCGCAGCGGGCGCATGATCAGGCGGGTGTCCAGCTCGCTGGCGGCCACCAGCGCCTGCTTCACGTTCTCATGCACCGGCGCTTCCTTGGTGGCGATGAAGCGGGTGCCCATGTTGACGCCCTCGGCCCCCAGGGCCAGCGCCGCCACCAGTTGCTTGCCGTTGGCCACGCCGCCGGAGGCCACGAAGGGGATCTTCAGCTCCTCGGCTGCGCGCGGCAGCAGGATCCAGTTGGGCACGTCGTCCTCGCCCGGGTGACCGCCGCACTCGAAGCCGTCGACGCTGACCGCGTCGCAGCCGATGGCCTCGGCCTTCAGCGAGTGGCGCACCGAGGTGCATTTGTGGATCACCTTGATGCCGTTTTCCTTGAGTTCCGGCATCCACTTCTGCGGGTTGTTGCCGGCGGTTTCCACCGCCTTGATCCCAGCATCAAGAATGGCCTTGATGTAGCCGGGGTAGTCGGGCGTGTTGACCATGGGCAAGAAGGTGAGGTTCACGCCGAAGGGTTTGTTCGTCATTTCGCGGCAGCGTGCGATCTCTTTCGCCAACAGCTCGGGGCTGCGCTGCGTGAGGCCGGTGATGAGGCCCAGGCCACCGGCGTTCGACACGGCGGCGGCCATTTCGGCAAAGCCGACGTAGTGCATGCCACCCTGGATGATGGGGTGCTGGATGCCAAACATTTCGGTGATGCGGGTCTTCATGAAGCGTCCTTTGAAAGTGATGGTTCGATCAGTTGTTTGACAGCGGTTTCGCGGATCAGGCGCTTGAGGATCTTGCCGGACGGTGTGCGGGGCAGCGGTTGCTCAGATTTCAGCAGGTAACGCGGCATCTCGAACCGGGCGAGGTGGCCTTCGAGAAAGCTGCGCAGCGCATCGAGATCGAGCGTCGGCGCGCCGTGCACGGTGGCGCCGACTTCTTCGCCGAGGCGCTCGTCGGGCACAGCGTACACCGAGGCCTCGTGCACATCGGGGTGCATCAGCAGCGCGGCTTCGACAGCGCCGCAGCCAATGTTTTCGCCACCGCGAATGATCAAGTCCTTGATGCGGTCAACGATGTAGAGATAGCCCTCGGCGTCGATCACGGCGCCGTCGCCGGTGCGAAACCAGTCGCCGTCGAAGGCCTGCGCATTCGCCTCGGGCAGGTTCCAGTAGCCGGTGAACACCGAGGTGCCGCGCACCCACAGCTCACCGCGCTCACCGGCTGGCAACACACGGCCGATCTCATCAGTGACGCGGATCTCAAGCACCTGCGAACAACGGCCCGAGCTGCTCGGGTGGGCCACATAGTCTTCGCCGACGATCCCGGTGCCGATGGCGTTGGTTTCGGTCATGCCCCACCCGATGTTGGGCGCGGCCTGGTTGAAGCTCGATTTGATCTGCCGCACCTGCTCGGGCGCTCGCGGCGCACCGCCACCGCCCAGCGAGGCAAGCGTGGCCAGGCTGTAGCGGCCTGACTGCGCCACCCGCACCAGATCGCCGGTGACGGCGGCCGGGCCGGTGAGCGAGGTGAGTCGCTCACGGTCGATCAGCTCGGCGGCGCGGTCGGCGTCCCAGCGGTACATGCTGACGATGCGGCGCTGCAGACGGTAGCTCGTGAGGTAAGACGCATGCAGCCCGGTCACATGGAACAGCGGCACTGCGAGCAGCGTGCCGCCTTGTTCGGTTGGCACCGGGCGCTCCACGCCGTTCACCGTGTCGAAGATGGCGTAATCAAGCTCCCACGAGAGCAGGGCCGACAACACCATGCGGTGCGTCGACGGCACACCCTTGGGCCGCCCACTGGAGCCCGAGGTGTAAAGCATGATCGCCAGGTCGTCGGGTTGTATGTCGACGGGTGGCATGGGCACGTCGCCCAGTGCCTCGGTGGCCGCCTTCAGGTCACGCCCACCGGGTGGCAGCTTGGCGGCGCGCACTGCCAGCACGTGCAAGCCCGCGATGGGCGGGCGCTGGGCCAGGCGATCGAGCCGCTCGGAGTCAGCGAACAGCGCCTTGGCGCCGCAGTCGGTGAGGCCGTAGGCCATCTCGTCGGCCTGCCAGTGCGCGTTCATCGCCACGGCCACCGCGCCGATGGAGGTGATGGCGCTGAAGGCCAGCATCCACTCGGGGTAGTTGCGCATCGAGATCGCCACCCGGTCACCGGGCTGCACGCCGCACTCATGCACCAGTACGTGGCCGATGCGTGCGGCCTGCTGCCAGGCCTGTGCAAACGTCAGCCGCTCGTCTTCGTAGACGAGAAAGGGCAGCTCGGTGATACAGCCCTCGTAATAGGCGCGCAGCGTGGGTGGCGCGTGCTTGAACGCACGCAAATGGCGACCGTTGACGACGATGTTTTCCAGCTCGCCCGGTTGCCCAGGCGCGGTGAGGGCGGCGATCGCCGCGTCACGGGTCATCGGCTGCATCAGC
Source organism: Burkholderiales bacterium (assembly GCA_038241485.1). Taxonomy (GTDB): domain Bacteria; phylum Pseudomonadota; class Gammaproteobacteria; order Burkholderiales; family Burkholderiaceae_C; genus Rhizobacter. Next base: position 6,412 of record JBBRFR010000144.1, on the reverse strand, counting down.
GGCCTTTGAACATCGGCTCGCGTTTGTCGACGAAGGCGCGCGCGGCCTCGCGGTGGTCTTCGGTCTGGCCGGTGTGGATCTGGTGGGTGGCTTCGAGGTCGAGGCACTCGTCAACCTCGCCGGCCATCGCGCGGTTGAGGTTCTCTTTCATGTAGCGGTAGGCCACGGTCGGCCCCGCCGCGAGGCGGCTCGCGATCTCGCGGGCGCGCTCGGCCAGCGCTTCGGGTGGGCACACCCAGTTGGTAAGGCCGATGCGCAGCGCTTCTTCGGCCGAGACACGCTCGCTCAGCAAGAACAACTCGCGCGCCTTGCCAGCGCCGACCAGCTGCGTCATGAAGTAGGTGCCGCCGTAGTCGCCCGAGAAACCCACCCGCGCGAAGGCGGTGGTCATGATCGCGGTGCTGGCCATCACGCGCAGGTCGCAGGCCAGTGCGAGCGCCAGCCCGGCGCCGGCTGCTGGCCCGGGGATGGCGGCGATCGTGGGCTTGGGCATCTTGAAGAGCCGGCCCGCCGTTTCGCGCTGGTTGTGGCGCTGCTGGTGAATGGCTTCGTCGATCGTGCGCTGGCCCACCGTGCCGTCGCCGGCCGCGGCCATGCCTTTCACGTCGCCACCGGCGCAAAAGCCCTTGCCGGCGCCGGTCAGCACGATGCAGCGCACGGCCGGGTTGAACTCGGCCTCGACCAACTGCTGCTGCAGTGCCAGCACCATCGGGCGCGAGAGCGCGTTGCGTGCGTCGGGGCGGTTCATCGTCAGTGTCAACACGCCTTCATGGAGGTCGGCCAGCAGGTCGGGGGTTCCGGTGTCGAGGGTGCTCATGGTTTGTCTCCGGTGTTCACGTCAGTTCACTTGGCGAGGCCCAGCTCGCGGGCGTCTTGTTCGTAGTTGGCGTATGAGGCCTTCAGCGTGGCGCTGTTGAGGATCATTTCGGCCACGAGTTTGCGTGTGCCGGCCTCATAAACCTGGGTGCGCATCCAGCACGACTCGGTGCGCGCGCTTTCGCTCAGCGCGATGATCTCGCGCTCGAGGTCGTAGGCCTGGCCGACGAACAGCGGGCCATGCACCAGGCGGATCTGCTGGCCGGCAAACAGCCCGACCGCCGGCCTGCGGCCACGGAACTCGGCCTTGTCGACCGAGCTGCCGAGCAGCACGCTGATCATCTCGATCGGAATGATCGCGCGGCCCCATGGGCATGCAGCGCCGCCCTCGGGCGTGTACCAGGGCGAGGGCTCGGTGATGACCTTGAGCTTGTTCGCCAGCGTGAACGGGTAGTGGCCGCCCATGTGCTGGTCGAAGCCCATCGAGATGGTTTCTTTGGCCGCGCCGCGCTGCCCGACCCTCAAATCGCGGTTGATCACCAGACCCGTGGCGGGGCGCAGCTTGGCGATGCGCTGCGGGATCTCGTGCGCCGTGTCGGACACCTCGCCGACCGAGGCTGTGCCGGTGAGCACCGGCGTGCCATCGCGCTTTTCGGCCCAGATGCGCACCAGCTTTTCATCACCTGACGGCGGCTGTACGAATGCACGAACCTCTTCGCCTTCGACGACCATGTTCTGGTAGTGCGAGCTGATGCAGCCGCTTTCGAACCAGGCTTGGCCGAAGACTTGGTACAGCAGCGGGTCAAACTGGCTGAAGTGCGTGGGCCCTTCGATCGGGCCGGCGCGCAGGCCCAGGTCTTCGGCGGTTTTGTCGTCATGGATCGACAGGTGGCCGTCGTAGGTCTGGTCGGCCAGCATCTGGCGTGGCTTGCGAAGCGGGCCGCACAGCGCGGCAGTGGGCGTCTCGGGGAAGGGAGCGGTCATCGAGGGGCCTTTCAACGCGAGCTGAAGAGAGCGGAAGAATAGGCCGAAGCCCGCAGCGGCGCAGTCGCGTGGGGGTCACCGTTTTGACCTGTGGTGTCGGATGATTCGGGAGTACCTCAGCTCCTACTTAGAAACCCTATGCAGATCCTTGCCACCACGCCCCCACCCGAAGGTTGCATTGACACGCAGGTCGTTGGCAACGTGCTGCTGATCGGCATCAACCGCCCGGCCAAGCGCAACGGCTGGACGCCCGAGATGTTCCGCCAGCTGGGCGAGGCCTACACCCGCCTCGACGACGAACCCGAGCTGCGTGTGGGTGTGTTGCACGCGATGGGCGACCACTTCACCGCCGGGCTCGACATGCCCTCGGTGCAGACGGCGCTGGAGCGCGGCGAGAAGCTGATCCCCGAAGGCCTGGTCGAGCCGCATGACTTCGGCAAGCCCGGTTACCGCCGCCGTACCAAGCCGGTGGTCGCGGCGGTGAAGGGCATCTGCTTCACGGTGGGCCTCGAGCTGATGTTTGGGGCCGACATCGTGGTGGCCGGCGACGACTGTCGCTTCAGCCAGAAGGAAGTGCAGCGCGGCCTGATGCCTGGCGCTGGCGCGACGCTGCGAATGTCGGAACGTGCGGGCCTGGGCAACGCCATGCTGTACCTGCTGACCGGCGATGAGTTCGACAGCGCGACCGCCTTCCGCTTGAACTTCGTGCAGAAGGTGGTGCCGAATGCGCAGGTGCTGGCTGAAGCGCTGGCCATCGCCCAGCGCATCGCCGCGCAGGCGCCGCTGGCGGTGACGGCCACGCGGCTGAACGCCATCAAGGCGGTGGAAGAAGGGCCGGCAGCGGCGGTGGCCGACTTCTCGGCCATCAGCCAACGCATCTTCGCGAGCGAAGACTGGGCGGAGGGCGTGCGCTCCTTCGTCGAGAAGCGAGCCGCTCAGTTCAAGGGGCGTTGAGTCTCAACTGCGTGCGCGCATGGCACTGCGCGCCTGCACGAACTCGAACGCGTATTTCACCGCCTCGGCGATGGCCACTTCGTTTTGGGCGCGTTCGCTTTCGGTGAGGTAGAACACCAGATCGACGTCGTGGCGGATATAGCGCGGCGGCAGCCGGTTGAGTGCCACACAAACCACGTCGGCCAACAGGTCGCGCGGGATCTGCGGGTAGCTGTTGGCCGCGCTCGACACCGCCTCAAAGATGATCCGCTCGTAGTGGTTGTGGATGGATTCGAAATCTGCGCTCATGGTGGCGAGCGTTCGACTCAAATGCGTTCGAGCACCCGCATCGAATAGTCGACCGCCTTCACGTCTTTGGTCAAGCGGCCAATGGAAATGCGGTCCACGCCGGTGGCTGCAATGTCACGAATCTGCCCCAGTTGCACGTTGCCCGAAACTTCAAGCAGCGCGCGGCGCGCGGTGAGCGCCACGGCTTCGCGCATCAGCGGCTCGGTGAAGTTGTCGAGCAGCACGCTCTTGGCCCCGGCATCAAGTGCTTCGCGCAGCTGCGACAGGTTTTCCACTTCAATCTGAATGTCCACGCCCGACTGCAAGGCCTGCGCATTGCGCAGTGCGGCGCCCACACCGCCGGCGGCTGCGATGTGGTTCTCTTTGATCAGGATGCCGTGCCACAGCGCCAAGCGTTGGTTCTGGCCACCACCGGCACGCACGGCGTACTTCTGCGCCTGGCGCAGGCCGGGGATGGTCTTGCGCGTGTCGAGCACGGCGCAGCCATGCGGGTTGGGCGAGGCGCCCGCGATCGAGTCGACGTGCTGGCGGGTGAGGGTGGCGGTGGCCGAAAGTAGCTGCAGGAAGTTGAGCGCCGGACGCTCGGCGGTGAGCAGCGCGCGCGCGTTGGCCTCGATGTGGCAGACCAGCGTGTGGGCGGCCATCTTGGCGCCTTCGGCCACGTGCCAGTCGATGTGGGCACCCTTGTCGAGCGCATGCACGCAGCCGTCGAACCACTCGCGGCCGCACAGCACGGCGTCTTCGCGCACCAGCACCCGGGCCTTCACGCGCTGCGTGGCGGGCACCAGCATGGCCGTCCAGTCGTTGCGGCCCATGTCTTCCATCAGCGCGTCGCGGATGTTGCGTTCGCGGGCTTGTTCCAGGGTTTCGTTGTGTTCGAACATGAATCTTTCTCAGGCCGCGCCGACGTTGGGCACCAGCCCCGGTTTCTGGGTCACGCTGGGGTTGCGCTTGACGAAGTCGAGCATGCGGTCGATGCATCCCAAGGCTTGTTGACGAATCGTTTCGTCGATGTGGATTTCGCCGCTGCCTTGTTCCAGGCATGCGACCACACCTTGCAGCGCGTTCATCGCCATCCACGGGCAGTGTGCGCAGCTCTTGCACGTGGCGCTCTTGCCGGCGGTGGGCGCTTCGATGATCGTCTTGCCCGGTGCCAGCTGGCGCATGCGGTGGAACATGCCGTTGTCGGTGGCCACGATGAAGGTCTGTGCGTCCATGTTGACCACGGCATTCAGCATTTGCGAGGTCGAGCCCACCACGTCGGCCAGCTCGACGACGCTCTTGGGCGACTCGGGGTGCACCAGCACCTTGGCGGCCGGGTGCTGCGCCTTCAGCAGGTCGAGTTCGAGGCCCTTGAACTCGTCGTGCACGATGCAGGCGCCGTTCCACATCAGCATGTCGGCCCCGGTTTCTTCCTGGATGTAGCGGCCCAGGTGGCGGTCGGGCGCCCACAGAATTTTTTCGCCCTGGTCCTTCAGGTGCTTGACGATGGCCAGCGCACAAGAGCTCGTGACCATCCAGTCGGCGCGGGCCTTCACGGCGGCGCTGGTGTTGGCGTAGACCACGACCTTGCGGTCGGGGTGGGCGTCGCAGAAGCGGGCAAAGTCATCGGCGGGGCAGCCCAGGTCGAGCGAACAGGTGGCGTCGATGTCGGGCATCAGCACCCGCTTTTCGGGGCTCAGGATCTTGGCGCTCTCGCCCATGAAACGCACGCCAGCAACGACCAGCGTCTTGGCTGCATGGTCGCGGCCGAAGCGGGCCATCTCCAATGAGTCAGAGACGCAGCCGCCGGTCTCCAGCGCCAGGTCTTGCAGGTCACCGTCCACGTAATAGTGAGCGACCAGCACAGCGTTGTGCTCGGCGAGCAAGGCCTTGGCGCGGGCCTTCCATTCCAGGCGACTGGCAGGCGTGAGGGGCTCGGGAAGCTTGGCCCATGCGTGGGCGGTGCACGTGGCGCCGCTGGCGTCTTGCAGGGGGTAGTCGAACTGCACTTGGCTCATGGCGGGGTGTCAAGCGGGGGGGGGCCGATCATGGTACCCGCACAAGCGACGCGATGTGCCCATCAAGCCACGCCCGCGGAACCGGCTTTGCCGAGTCGCCAGGCGGCGCCCCTTGGGGGCCGAGCCCGGACATAAACAGTCCAGTGGACTGTTTGTGCCTGGCAAGGAACTGGGCCTCTGGCCAGTGCGGCCTGCAAGGCGGCAGCGCAGCGACTGGGGGGCTCTCTCTACACCAGGCCCTGTTCGACTTCCATCAGTTTGAAGCGCGCCAAGGCCAGGTTGGTGCGCTGCTTGTCGAGCACAGCGAACAGGAACAGGCCGCGGTGACGCGACACCGTTCGCATCACATGGTGGCGCGGGCCGGCGCTGGTCATCACCTCGTCAACCTCGGTCGTGAGGCCGAGTTGGCGCGAGGCGTGCTGGTGGGCGCGCAGCAACTGGGCACTGGTGGCCGCGGCCAGATCCAGGTCGATGGGTTGATCCGCACGCGCTTGCTGGGCGAGGATCAGCCCGGTGCTCGCATCGACCACCGCGCAGGCAAACACGCCGTCGAGGCTTCCTAAGGTTTCGAGGGCCTGCAAGGCGAGCGCCGGGTCGAGCGGTGGGCGGCGGCTGATGCCCGCTGACTCGTTGGGCTGGTTGACCGAGGGTGTCACTTTGGCGCCCGAAGGCATGGTGGGCGCCGACGCGAGATCGGCCACCTTGATCTGAAAGCCGTCCAGGCCCGTGCCGGAGGGTGCCTGGGGCGGGGCCCACACAGGCTCTTTCTTGACGCGGTTCCACATTCCCAACAGCGAGTTCCACACCGCCGAGGCGCTGGTCAGCGCCTCGTTGAGCACCTGCACCTTGAGGCGAACCGGCCACTCGGTCATGCCGATCTTATTGGCGATCCATACCGCGTTGGGTGGCAGCATGAAGAGCAGGGTGGGGCAGCGCCAGTTGGGGCTGTTCACAGCGGTTTGCAGCATTTGCAGCATGTCATCGATGTCGTGTGACTGCATGGCGCCGACGATCACCGCCGTCATGTGGCTTCGCTCCATCAGGGCCAGCGGCACGGCAGCGTTGCTGGCACCAGGGGCGCGCACGTCGGCGTGGTAGATCCGCAGCGCGTCTTCGTCGCGGCGCTCGAGCGTCGTGCGCTCGATCATGGCCAGCGTGCGCAGCGTGCCTTGCTCGCGCAGATGCAGGCGCTCGATGGGGCGGCCGCTGGCGTCGGACAAAGCCTTGATGACGGAGGCGGCCCACACGCCGGTCGGGTCATACAGCGCGATCAGTCGGCTCGCGGTTTCGAGGTCGGCGCGGGTCGAGGCGAAATGGTCACGAATGGCCTGCGCGGGTGAGCCCGATACGACCAGGTCGCGCAGGTGGTT
>JBBRFR010000143.1:0-9024 GCA_038241485.1 Burkholderiales bacterium | reverse complement strand
ACGGCGCAGCAACGCGGCCATGTCGCCCACATCCTGGCAGCCGCGTGGGTAGCCTCGCCCGTCGGGCAGTTCATGGTGGTCACGCACGGCACGCACCCAATCGGTGTCGGTCACGCCAGAAGATTCAAGCATCTCGGCGCTGCGCGCGGGGTGCTCGTGGATGACGTCGCGCTGTGCCGTAGTGAGCGGCGTCACCTGTGTGGCCAGGCGGCCTTGCAGCTCGATCATCGCGAGGTTCATGGTCAGCGCAGCCTTGAAGACACGTTCGACGCAGGCCGCGTCCCAGCCCATGCGCTGCGCCACCAGGTAGCTCGCAATCGCGGTGTGCACCGAGTGCGCGATGCCATACGAACTCTTGCCCGCGGCTTCTTGCCGCACCACCTGGAAAATCGCCAGGTCGGGGTCACGCGCCACCAGCGCCAGCACCGGCTCGGCAGCCGCTTCGAGCGCGCGCGCAAACTCGGGCAGCGCGGGTGCACGCAAGGCGCGGCCCACACGTTCGATGCAGCCGCTCCACAACGCGGGCAGGCTCTCGATCGGGGCTTCGGTGACCTCGTCGCGCGGGCTCTTCGCCTCGTCGGAGTCGACCACCGCACTGCGCTCGAACAAGGCGTCGAGCTGCTCATCATCGCGAATCACCTGGCCGCGCGCGAGCAACAACGTGTGGTCCGGCCCACGGATGTTGAATGGCACCGGCGCGCCAAGCTGAATGCGATTTCTGACGCTGGCAAGCGGCGAATACGGCATGGCGTGACCCCAACGGTTGAACAGAGTGCGCTGGCCAGTCGGCAATGCGCCTCACGCTTCTTCGGTTATCGGGATCCGCGCTTGCAACTTGATGTAAGTACATTCCCTGAGCACCAAGCGTGACAAGAGTCGCGCGCCCTATGCTGGCCGCATGCCCCCTAGCCCTGCCCCTGCCTACGACCGGTTGCACCGCGGCTTTCACTGGAAGCTGCCCCGGCGATTCAACATCGCCGACGTGTGCTGCACCCGCTGGGCCCGCGAAACGCCCGAGGCCATGGCGGTGCACTACGAGCACGAGAACGGCCAGACGCTGCATTGCAGCTACGCCTCCTTGCAGGCCCAGGCCAACCGGCTGAGCCATGCGCTGCAGCGCCTCGGCGTGAGCCGTGGCGACCGCGTGGCGATCGTGATGCCTCAACGCATCGAGACCGCCGTCGCCCACATCGCGATCTATCAGCTGGGTGCGGTGGCCATGCCCTTGTCGATGTTGTTCGGCCCCGACGCGCTCGCCTACCGCTTGCAGCACAGTGAGGCGAGGCTTGCACTCGTCGACGAAAGTGCCATCACCAACTTGCTCGCCGCACGTGCAGAGTGCCCCGAGCTGCGCGCCGTGGTGGCCGTGGGCGCAGCACAGGGCCAGGGCGACGCCGACTGGGCGCCGCTGCTGGCGCGCGAGCCGGCGAGCTTCACCGCGCTCGCCACCCATGCCGACGAAGCCGCCGTGCTCATCTACACCAGCGGCACCACCGGCCCGCCCAAGGGCGCTCTGATCCCGCACCGTGCGCTGGTCGGCAACCTGAGCGGCTTTGTGTGCAGCCAGAACTGGTTTCCGCAGCGTGGCGACGTGTTCTGGTCACCCGCCGACTGGGCCTGGACCGGCGGGCTGATGGACGCGCTGCTGCCCACGCTCTACTTCGGCCACCCGATCGTGGCCTACCAGGGCCGCTTTGCACCCGACAAAGCCTTCGAGCTGATGGCGCGTTATGGCGTGACCAACACCTTTCTCTTTCCGACTGCGCTGAAGGCGATGATGAAAGCCGTGCCCGCGCCGCGCGAGCGTTATGCCCTCAAGCTGCGCGCCATCATGAGCGCCGGCGAGGCGGTGGGCGATGCGGTGTTCGACTACTGCCGCAACCAGCTCGGCGTGACGGTCAACGAGATGTTTGGCCAGACCGAGATCAACTACGTGGTCGGCAACTGCGGCCAGTACGTCGACACCACCGGCACCGCGCACCCGGCCTGGCCCGCACGCCCCGGCAGCATGGGCCGCCCCTACCCCGGCCACCGCATCGCGGTGATCGACGACGCGGGCCACGAGTGCCCCCGCGGCACACCCGGCGACGTGGCGGTGCACCGGCGCGACGTGCACGGCCAGCCCGACCCGATCTTCTTCCTGGGCTACTGGAGGAACGACGAGGCCACCCGCGGCAAGTTCACCGGCGACCCCGACAACTCATGGTGCCGCACCGGCGACACGGCCGTGATGGATGAAGACGGCTACCTCTGGTACCAGGGCCGCAGCGACGACGTGTTCAAGGCGGCGGGCTACCGCATCGGCCCGAGCGAAATCGAGAATTGCCTGGTCAAGCACGCGGCCGTGGCCAACGCCGCCGTGGTGCCCAAACCCGACGCCGAGCGCGGCGCGTTGGTCAAGGCTTATGTGGTGCTGGCGGTCGGCTTCGAGGGCACGCCACACCTGGTGGCAGAGCTGCAGCAGCACGTGCGCGGCAAGCTCGCGCCTTACGAGTACCCGAAAGAGATCGAGTTCATTGATGCGCTGCCGATGACGACCACCGGCAAGGTGCAACGCAAGTTGCTGCGGCTGCAAGAAGAGCAGCGCGCCCTGGAGCGCTGACCGAGATCAGGGCGCGGCTTCGCGCCCTTCGAGGGTGTCGAGTAACACCAGCCCCAGGTCGACCAGCGACTGCACGGCCTCCAACGGCATGTTGCGGTGGGCGCGTGTGGTGTGGAGCTGAGCGGTGCCGCCGCCCACGCGCAGGCGCAGGTCGGTCGCGGGGCGATTCTGTGCGTCGGTGAGCAACTGGCTGGCCACCACCCAGCTTTCCTGGAAGCGGCGCGACAACAGGCGGCTCGCGACCCCTGGGTCGCTGGCGATGACCACCCAGTTGATGGCGAACTCTTCAAGCGACTGATCGCCCGGGTCGACCACGTGGTTGCCGTCTGAGGCCGGTTGCCAGCGCACCAAACGCGAGGGCTCAAAACCCAGCGTCTCGGCCGCAAATGCCGAAAGCGCCTGCGCCAGCGATGCGTCAGACGCACCATCGGCCGCAACGACATCGGCGGCCGAGCGCGCCGACCAGTCTTCGTACTGCGCACGCGGCACGATCTCGCACGCCAGGGTGCTGGGCAGGCCAGTCGCCTGCCAGCGCAGATATTCTTCTCGCGGGTTGGTTTCACCGTCGGCAAACAAGCTGGGCAGGCTCCAGGCCACCGCACCGAGCTGGCCCGACAAATGCCACTCGGCCTGGCTGGTGGCGCCGGTGTCGGCAGCCAGCTGCTGCCAGCGCTCGAACTCTGCCGGGTCGGCATCCGACCACAGCCAACGGCTCAATTTCTTCGTTAAACCACTCACGTTGCCCCCTGATGCTCTTAATTTGCACCAATTGAAGCGCCTTGTCGTCAGGCTGTCACGGGAGTTTTACGTAGCGATACCGTAGGAATTCACGCCGTCGCCCGCGGCGTGGCGGGTTTGGCCCCTCAGGTGGCGCCGGCACCATCCCGACCTCCCCCTTGGATGAGGGGGGGCAACAGGCGGGCATCAGCGAGTGGCGAATGACGCAAGCGAGTCGCCGGCAATGCGGCAGATGCGCCAATCGGGCATCACGGTGGCGCCCATGCGCTGATAGAAGCGGATCGCGTTCTCGTTCCAGTCGAGCACGCTCCATTCGAATCGGCCGTAACCGCGCTCGGCGGCCAGCTTGCCCAGGCGCGTGAGCAGCGCCTCGCCCAGCCCCTTGCCACGGTGGGCCGGCTGCACGTAGAGGTCTTCGAGGTAAAGGCCTGGCTGGGCCAGGAAGGTGGAGAAGTTGGTGAAGTAAAGCGCAAAGGCCGCCACCTCGCCGCCCACCTCGGCCACCATGGCCTCGGCCACCGGCTTTTCACCAAACAGATGCGGGCGCAACTTCTCGGGGGTCACCTGCAGCAGGTGGGTCAGCTTCTCAAACTCGGCCAGCTCGCGGATCAGGGCCACGATGGGCTGCACGTCGCGCAACTCGGCCGGGCGCAGCAGCGCGGGGGGTGGGGGAGCGGTCTCGGATGAGTCGGCTGATTCGGTTGTGGGGTGTGAGGGCATGCCTACATTCTCGCAGCCCGCGAATCTCATTTCTATCAAATCGACACCGGCTGCCACGCCGGCGCCAGGCCCGCAGCGACGGCCGGCGCGCTGCGTTGCGGCTGCAGGTGGTGGCAAAAATAGTCCACCACCCGGGTGATGTAAAGCGGCAAGGCCTCGTGCAGGGTGCCAGCGTGCGACTGGCTGGCGGTGAGCCACAGCCGCGCGCCACAGGCCTTGGCCAGGGCCTGCGCGGTGGCCGGCGTGACCACCTTGTCGCCACGGCCTTGAATGATCAGCACCGAGCGGTCGCGCAAGGCCGAGAGGTCGCCCAAGATCGGCCGCCGCCCCACATCAACCCCCGACAGCAACCGGCCCAGCCAGCGCGCCAGCGGCAACAGCGGCGCACCCACAGGCTGCAGCAGCGCAGACTGGCCGCCGCCACGCGGGCTGTCAGCCACCACGGCCCGCACGGCGGGCTCTTCAGCCGCAGCCAGCAGCCCGGCCATCGCACCCATCGAAGCGCCGAGCACACCGATGCTGCCTGAGCGGTAGCCCAGCGTGAGCAGGTGATCGATGGCGCCCAGCACGTCGTGCCGCTCTGACTCACCGTGACCACGCAAACGGGTCACCAGCACCGTGATGCCTCGCGCACGCAGCGCCTGCGCCATGGTGCGCACATGCAGGCCGCGGCCTTCGACCCGGGCGTCGCTGCCCCAGCAACCGACCTGGCCCACCACCAGCACCACCGCCGCACCGGCCTTCGGCGCGGGCAACAGGCTGGCCTCGACACGCGCAAGGCCATCACGTGACGGGAAACTCACCTCATCGGGCGAGGCCGTGCTGAGCGAGCCGCTCCGCGCCACCGCTTTCTGGTGCGGTCGTGAGAAGCGGCTGGTGAGCCATTGCAGGCCCGTCGATGCGGGTGGGGAAGTGGGCAAATTCAGAGAGATGTTCATGTTCGCTCCTTGGCTGGTGCCGCCACACGCCCCGGGGCCGGGTACATGGTGCGATCGGTGCTTGCAGTGTTCGGCGGGCGCACGGGCGGCGTCCTTGAGCGGCCTGAAGCGTTCTGAAAACCGCGCTATCGCGTAAATTGCGCCCCAGGAGGGGCCTCGTGCCTGATCAACATTCATTCGGCCGCGTGCTGGTGCGGCCCGCACAACGCCAACTGCTCATCGACGGCCAGCCCGCCGTGCTGGGCGCGCGCGCCTTTGACCTGCTGCTGGCCCTGGTCGACAACCGCGAGCGGCTGGTGTCCAAGAACGAGCTGCTCGACATCGTCTGGCCCGGCGTGGTGGTCGAAGAAAACAACCTGCAGGTGCATGTGTCGGCCCTGCGCAAGCTGCTGGGGCCGCAAGCGATTACAACCATCCCCGGGCGCGGCTACCGCTTCACGCTGGCCAGCGACGAGCCGCCCGCCGCCCCACCCTCGCCCCCGCGGGCCCTGGCCCTGCCCGAGCGCAGCCTGCCCCTGCTGGGCCGTGACGCCGAGCTGGCCAGCCTGCTGGCGCTGCTCGACCAGCACGCGCTCGTGAGCCTGGTGGGCGCCGGTGGCATTGGCAAGACCACGCTGGCGCGCAGCGCTGCGCTTGCCCGCAGCGCGGCCTGCGCCGACGGCGTGGCCTGGGTCGAACTCGCTTCACTCACCGACCCGCGCCTGATTGCCGGCACCGTGGCGCAAGCCTTGGCGCTGCAACTCGCCCCCGGCGGCGACGCACTGACAGCGCTGGTCACCGCCCTCAAACCGATGCAGCTGCTGCTGGTGATTGACAACGCCGAGCACCTGCTCGACGACCTGGCCGTGATGGTGCATGCCCTGCTGCAAGGCACCCCCGGCGTGCGCCTGCTCGTCACCAGCCAGGTACCGCTGCGGCTGCAAGGCGAGCAGGTGCTGCGCCTCGAAGCGCTGGCCGTGCCGGAAGCCGGCAGCAGCGCACTGAGTGCTGCGCAGCACGGCGCCGTCGCCCTCTTCACCGAACGCGCCCGCGCCGCCGACCGGCGCTTTGCGCTGACTGACACCAACGTGCGCGACGTGATCGAAATCTGCCGCCGCCTCGACGGCCTGCCCCTCGCGCTGGAACTCGCCGCCGCGCGTGTGCCCCTGCTCGGCGTGCGCGGCGTGGCCGAGCGCCTGGACGACCGCTTCAAGCTGCTCGCCGGCGCCAGCCGCTCGGCACCCACACGGCACCAGACACTGCAAGCCGCGCTGGCGTGGAGCCTGGCGCTGCTGCCCCCGGCCGAACGGCGTGTATTTCAGCAGCTCGGCGTGTTCGCGGGTGGCTTCACCCTGAGCCTCGCACGCGCCGTGCTCGCATCGGCCGAGCTCGACGAATGGGCCTTGATCGACGCGCTCGCCACGCTCACCGAACACTCGCTGCTCAGCGTGAGCACCAGCGACCCGCCACGTTATGCCTTGAGCGAAACCGCTCGCGCCTATGCACAAGCGCAGCTGCCATCAGGCCCCGAGCACGACTCACTGCGCACGCGCCACGCGGCCGCTTTGTGCCGCTTCTTCGAGGCCTCACCCAGCGACTGGCTGCAAATGAGCGACGCCGACTGGCTGGCCTGCTACGAGCCCGAACTCGACAACCTGCGTGCGGCGCTGAGCTGCTCGCACGCGCAAGCCGATGCACAGACGGTGGTGACGCTCGTCGGTGCGGCAGCCCCCTTGTGGCACCACCTGTCACTGCATGGTGAAGCGCGGCGATGGCACGACTTGAGCGAGTCCATGCTCGAGACGACCACCCCCCAACCGCTGGCCGCGCAATGGTGGCGCGCGGCGCAATGGGCCTGGTCAGAGATGGCGCCAGAGCGTGCACGCGCCGCCGCAGAACAAGCGCACCGGCTCTACCGCGAGCTGGGTGATGTGCACGGCCTGTATGCCGAGCTGGCGGGCCTGGCCGGCATGTGGAACGAGCCCAATGCGCAGGCTCGCGCAGCACTGGAAGAGGCCCTCGCGCTGGAGAAGCCAGGCTGGCCCGCACGCGAACGCGCCTGGGGCCAGCGTGCGCGGGCCGATGTAGCGCGGGCCGAAGGTCGCCTCAGTGACAGCCGCGAGGCGCGCGAAGCTGAGCTGGTGCTGCGCATGGCGGCCGGAGACGAGCGTGGCCGCCTGCGTGCCATGTCGCACCTGGCCGATCTGGCGTTGGCCATGGGTGAAGTCAACGAGGCGGTGCAGCGCGGCCGAGAGCTGGTGGCACTGCTGCGTGCGCAGCGCTCGCCATCCACGCTGTGTGTCGCGCTGTGGAACCTGATCTATGCGCTGCGGGCTCAAGGCGATGTGCCAGGCGCTGAAACGCTCGAGCCCGAAGCGCGTGCGTTGGCGCAAGACTTCGGAGTGGCCGTCAAACCGCGTTGATCGCGGCGAGCAAGACGGTGCGCCACACGGTTCACCCAACGCTGTTTGCCGTGAGCCTGTACCAATCGGTATGCGCTTGCCAAGACCGGCCCCGTGCTGTCAACCCAAGCTCCGTTCGGGCGGAGCGGTCAACCCAAACTCTATTCGGGCTGAGGTATCGAAGCCCAAGCGCAGGGCCTCGACTCGCCCTGTCCTGAGCTGATGGAAGGGTCGGCCCGAACTGAAGTTGGAGGCGGTTGGATCCAAACGAACAGCATCGGGGCCTGCCCAGAGCAAACCCTCGTGCCCATTCACCAAGGGTTTCACTGCATTGAAGAGAGTCGGAATCGCCGGCAAGGTGGGTCGCCTTTCACCGTTCAGAAACTTGCGCGCCAGGGCCGACCCCGACTGTGCTCGCGCCCCGTTAACAACCCTCGACCTCAAGATCAAGTACCTTGCCATGCCCAAAGTGACCTTCATCGCATTCAACGGCACGCACCACGAGGTGGACGTTCCCGCCGGAACCACGCTCATGCGCGCGGCGACGGACAACGATGTTCCAGGCATCGACGGCGACTGTGGCGGCCAATGCGCCTGCGCCACCTGTCATGTCTTCGTGGAGCCTGGGTGGGCAGAGCGTGTGGGTGCCAGAACACCACACGAGGACGAGATGCTCAATTTCACCTCCGAGTTGCGCGACAGCTCGCGCCTGGCTTGCCAGATCAAATTGACCGAAGAACTCAATGGCCTGGTGGTTTCCATGCCAGCAGGCCAGCACTGAGCTTCGTTCCGCCACAGTCACAGCGAGGTTCTCCATGACCACAACTTCCGCCCTCTCACAAGTCGCCAGCGCTGCCCGAGCCGCGGTCCAGGCCATGCCGCTGGAGCAGATCGACCCCAGCGACCCGCAATTGTTCATCGACGACACCGTCGGTTTTTACTTCGAACGCTTGCGCCGAGAAGACCCCGTCCACCTGACGCACAGCCCGATATTTGGAGACTACTGGTCGGTGACGAAGTACCAAGACATCATGCATGTCGACACCCACCCGGCGATCTACTCGTCCGACTGGTCGCATGGCGGCATCACGATCACCGATCCTCCGCCGGGGGCATCGCTCCCAATGTTCATCGCGATGGACCCGCCCAAGCACGACGAACAGCGCAAGGCCGTCAGCCCCATCGTCGCGCCGGGCAACCTGGCCAACATGGAAGGCATGATCCGCGAGCGCACCCGCAAGGTGCTCGACGGCCTGCCACGCAACAAGACCTTCGACTGGGTCGATCGGGTCTCGATCGAGCTGACCACGTTGATGCTGGCCACGCTGTTCGACTTTCCGCTCGAAGACCGCCGGCTGCTGACCTGGTGGTCGGACGTAGCCACCTCCAACAAGGCGGTCAATGTCGACGCCATTGACCCACAGGAGCGCATGATTGAACTGGGCAAAATGCTGGCCTATTTCACTCGGCTGTGGAACGAGCGCGTCAACGCGCCACCCACGAACGATCTCATTTCGATGCTGGCACACGGGCCAGCAACACGCGACATGAGCCCCACTGAATTCATGGGCAATCTGGTTCTGTTGATCGTCGGGGGCAACGACACCACGCGCAACTCCATGACCGGCGGCCTGCTGGCCTTGCA
>JBBRFR010000142.1:0-9046 GCA_038241485.1 Burkholderiales bacterium | reverse complement strand
AGGGGTTGGAGCTGAGTTTCCGTGAAGAACCGGGCCTGCCCATCGTCGTCAACGGCGACCCGCTGCGCCTGCGCCAGGTGCTGACCAACCTGGTGGCCAACGCCATCAAGTTCACCGAGCAGGGCGATGTGGTGGTGACGCTGGGCGTGGCGCCAGGTGGCCTCGCCGGCCAGCTGGCCTTTGGTGTGCACGACACCGGCATCGGCATCGAGGCCGAGGTGCTGCCGCGCCTGTTCAACGCTTTCGCCCAGGGCAGCATGGGCATGTCGCGCCGCTACGGCGGCACCGGGCTCGGGCTCACCATTTCCAAGCAGCTGGTCGAGCTGATGGGCGGCAGCATCGAGGTGCGCAGCCAGCCGGGGCTGGGCTCGCATTTCAGCTTTGTGGCGCCGTTCGGTCTGGTCGAGGCCGACAACGCCTTGCTCGGGCTTGATCTGCTGACCATGCCGCACATGCGCATCTTGGTGGTCGAAGACAACGAGACCAACCGCATCGTGCTCGACAACATGCTGCGTTCCTGGGGCATGGAGGTGGTGCTGGCCGAAGACGGCCGCCGGGCGCTCGACATCCTGCAAGGCCACACCGCCATCGACCCGAACTTCGACCTGGCCCTGGTCGACATGCGCATGCCCCGCCTCGACGGCATGGGCCTGGCGCTCGCGCTGCAGGCCAGCGGTGCCCACCCGCAGATGAAAAGGGTCTTGCTGTCGTCGGTGTCGTCTCCCGACGACGTGCGGGCGGCCCACTTGGCGGGCTTCCACCGTTTTGTGCCCAAGCCGGTGCGCAAGGCCGAGCTGCGGCAGGCCATTCTGGGCATTTCTGCCTCGATTACGGATGTGGACCGATTGACGCCGCGGCTGAACGCCCACATCCTTGTTGTTGAAGACAACCCCGTCAACCAAGAAGTGATCGGGCAAATGCTCAGAACGCTGGGCTGCCGGGTGCAGGTGAGTTCTGGGGCGCTGGCCGGCTTGCGCGCCATGTGCGAAAGACAGTTCGACCTGGTGTTGATGGACATTCAAATGCCGGGCATGGATGGTGTGGAGGCACTCAACTGGTTTCGCCGCGGAACGGCGGGTCGATTCAACTTCCTCACTTCCGCAGATACTCCGATCATTGCGGTCACTGCCAACGCCTTGGGCGGAGATGAAGAACGCTTCCTGGGCCTGGGCTTCGATGACTACCTGTCCAAACCGTTTCGCCAGAGTCAACTGCTTGCCATGCTGACCAAACACCTTCGCCCCGCCGCACCCGCTTCATCTGGCGAGAGTGGGGCCATGGGCGGCCCCGGCGCTGGCATCCCAAGCGAGACTGCTGGTGCCGACCTCGACTCCAGCGTGCTCGACGCCCAGGCCCTGGAGCGGCTTCGAGAGCTCGACCCGAGCGGTGAAAACCGCCTGATGGAGCGTGTGGTCAACGCCTTCGAAACCTCGGTCGGGCGCCTCATGCCCCAGCTGCAAGACGCGCTCAACAGCAACGATTTGGGGGGTATTCGCCATGTGGCCCACACCCTGAAATCGTCCTCCGCTAGCATCGGAGCCATGAAGTTGTCGAGACTGTGCTCGGACATCGAATCCCGGGTCCGCCATGAGCAATCAGAGGGCATGCCGGAGCGCATCGCCCAGCTGCAGGCCGAGGTTGAGATTGTTCGCGTGGCTCTCAAGCGGATCCTGGGCTAACACCACATGACTTCCAGCGCCGCCTTGGTTGACGACGATCTGCTGATCCAGCCCAAGGTGTTGCTCGTCGACGACGACGAAGTTAACTTGCTTCTCACCGCCATCGCCCTGCGCGAGCGCGGTTTTGCCATCACCGAGGCCACCAGCGGCGAGCGTGCCATTCAGCTGCTGGCCGACTGGCTGCCCGATGTGGTGGTGCTCGACGCCCTGATGCCCGGGCTCGATGGTTTTCAAACCTGCCATGAGTTGCGCGCCTTGCCGGGCTTCGAGTCGCTGCCGGTGCTCATGTTGACCGGCCTCGACGACGACGCCTCCATCACCCGCGCCTACGAAGCCGGCGCCACCGACTTCTTCGTCAAATCCACCCAGTGGAGCCTGCTGGCCGGGCGCCTGCGCTACCTGCTGCGCTCGTCGCGCACCCGCCTGGAGCTTGAGCGCAGCAAGTCCAAGCTCGCCCGCTCCCAAGACCTGGCCCGCATGGGCAGCTTTGACTGGCGGGTGGGCGGGGGCAACCCGGTCTTTTCGGTCGAGGGCCTGCGGGTGTTCGGCATGGGCGCGGGGGATCGCGTCAGCATGCGCGGCGTGCTGCGCATGGTGCCCGACGAAAACCGCGAAGGCTTCATGCTGGTGCTGCATGACGTCTTCCGTCACAGCTCCGTGCTGGCCACTGACATCCCGATCACGCTGCTAGACGGGCGGCAGCAGCGCATCATCCACGTCGAGGCCGAGCCCGAGTTCAACGAACACGGCAACCTGTCGGGCTACACCGGCATCGTGCAAGACGTGACCGACCGGCGCATGGCCGAAGACAAGATCCGCCACCTGGCGAATTTCGACGCGCTCACCGGCCTGCCCAACCGCCGCCAGCTGATCTGGCGCACGGAACGCGCCCTGGAGCATGCACGCCGCCTCAACCACCCGGTGGCGCTGCTGCTGATCGACCTCGACCGCTTCAAGATCATCAACGACACCCTGGGCCACGGCGCCGGCGACGAGCTGCTGATGGAGGTGTCACGCCGCCTGCGCTCGTGTGTGCGCCATTCCGACCAGGTGATGGAAAGCTCCATCGAATCGATGGGCTCACGCTCGCACCGCACGCTGGAGGCCGTGGGCCGCCTGGGTGGCGACGAGTTCGTGGCCTTGCTTCCCGAGGTGTCTGACGAAACCGACGCCGAGCGTGTGGCCGACCGCATTCTTGACGTGATGCGCGAGCCCATCTTTGTGGGCGGGCAAGAGTGTTTTGTGACCGCCAGCGTGGGCATTGCCATGTTCCCGCGCGACGGCACCACGGTCGCCGACCTGATGCGCAACTCCGACGTGGCCATGTACTCCGTCAAGGCGCAGGGCCGCAACGCCGCGCTGCTCTACCGCCCGGCGCTGGCCGGCAAGGGCCGTGAAAAGCTCGAGCTGGAGTCTGCGTTGCACAAGGCCATCGAGCGCAACGAGCTGGTGCTGCACTACCAACCCAAGGTCGACGTGCGCGGCGCCAAGATGGTGGGCGTGGAAGCCCTCATGCGCTGGCAACGCGGCAGTGTGCTGGTGGCCCCCGGCGACTTCATCCCGCTGGCCGAAGAGACCGGCCTCATCATCCCCTTGAGCGAGTGGGCCATTCGCGAGGCTGCGCGCCAGGCTCGCTTGTGGCAAGACAGCTTCGGTTTTGCTGATTCGATTGCGGTGAACCTGCCCAACCGCTTGTTCGAGCGCACCGACCTGGTCGAAAACATCCACCAGGCCGTCACGCTTTATGGTGTGCCGCACCATGCCATCGAGCTCGAGATCACCGAAACCGGGCTGATGAAGGATCTGCAAAACGTCATCCCGACGCTGCACCGGCTGAACGAGATCGGCGTCGAGATTTCGATTGACGACTTTGGCACCGGCTACTCGTCGCTCGCCTACCTCACCACCTTGCCCATCAGCGAGCTGAAGATCGACCGCTCCTTCGTGCGCGATCTGGGCATGACGCCGCAGAGCTCGGCCGTGGTCACCGCCATCATCGCCCTGGCCCGCTCGCTCGGCCTGCGTGTGATCGCCGAAGGCGTTGAAAACATGCGCCAGATGGAAGTGCTGCACCGTCTGGGCTGCGTGGTGATGCAAGGTTTCTTGTTCAGCAAGGCCCAGCCGCCCGAGCTGCTGGAGCAGTGGTTGGAGCAGACCGTGTTGCCACGCAAAGCGCCCTGGATCGTCAATGCCGACGAATCCGACGCGGCAGATGCCTTGCGAGCCGCTGTCGAAACGCGTTCGCGCTTCGGGCCACCAGGCTAGCGCCCTGACTTGAGCTGACCCTCAATGGACACGACGACACGCACTGCCGCACCGCGAGCGGGCGCCGAGAACCTGCCGCCCCAGCTGGCCAAGGCTGCGCTGCGCCGGCTGGTGCTCGAAAAGCTGGAACCCACCCCCGAAAACTACGCTCGCGCCTACCACCAGGAGGCCGGGACCCCGGTGCCTGCCACGGCTGCGGCGACGCCGGTTGTCGACAAGGCAGAGTCGGCCGCGCAGGCCACCGCCCTGGCCGGCCTGATCGAGCGTGTGGTGCGCGGTGTTCAGCGCGGCGGCCGCCAGTGGACGAGCGCGCGCAAAAAAGACGCCCTGCAACGTGTGCTCTCCAGCTCGCGCAGCGATGTGCAGCGCTTGCAGCAGCGCCTGGGCCAGCTGCTGGCCGGCTGGGAGAGCGACACCATCGACGGCGCCGTCGACCCCGAAGCCTTGGCGGCCGTGGTCGAGCAGCCCTGGTCCGAACCCACGCAACCCGCTCCCCTGACGGACATGGCCGGCCCCGCGAGCGCCGAGGCCTCGCCCCTCTGGCAAGACCTGCTGGCCAGCCTCGGCGGCACCTTGCAGCTGGCCTTGCCACCGCCGCCCGCGCCCAGCGCCGAGCTGGCCGATGAGCTGGCGGCGCTGACCAAGCGCATTCGCGAGCGTGGCCCCACGGTCAGCCAAAGCGACGAGCTCGATGAACTGTGCCAACGCGCCACCCGCGTGCTGGCCCACCGCCATCACCTGATCGACCAGCTGAGCGGCCTGTGCACGCAGCTCACCGCCAGCCTGACCGACCTGGCCGAAGACGAAAGCTGGGCCAAGGGCCAATGCGAAGCGATGCGCAACGAGATCGAGTTCGGGCTCACCGCGCGCAGCGTGCGCTCGGTGACCGAGCTGCTCGACAACACCCGCGAGCGGCAAAAACAGCTGCGCTTGGAGCGCGCCAAGGCGCAAGACTCCCTCAAGGCGCTGATCAACCAAATGCTGAGCGAATTGGGTGAGCTGGGCTCGCAAACGGGCCGCTTCCACGAAAACCTGGGTCGCTATGCCGGTGTGATCGAAAAAGCCGACTCGCTGGAAAGCCTGGCCGGCGTGGTGCGCGAGATGGTCGAAGAAAGCCGCACCGTGCAGTCGTTGGTGAAAGTGGCGCAGGGCAAGCTGCAATACGAACACACCCGCGCCAACGATTTGTCAGGGCGCGTGGTCGAGCTCGAAACCGAGCTGCGCCGCCTGTCTGATGAAGTCTCCACCGACCAGCTCACCAAAATTGCCAACCGGCGCGGCCTGCTGCAGGCCTTCGATGCCGAGCGTGCGCGGCTGGAGCGCGACGGAACACAACTCTCCATCGGCCTGCTCGACGTCGACAACTTCAAGCGCCTCAACGACGAGTTGGGCCACAACGCCGGAGACGTGGCCCTGAAGTCGCTCGCCGAGGTGGTGAGCAAGGCGCTGCGCCCGATGGACTTGGTGGCCCGTTACGGCGGCGAAGAGTTCGTGGTGTTGCTGCCCAACACCCCTGTGGCCGAGGGTGAACAGATCCTCACGCGTTTGCAGCGCTCGCTCAGTGGCGGCCTGTTCATGCACGAGAACAAAAAGATATTCGTCACCTTCTCGGCGGGTGTCACCGCCTATCGGCCGGGTGAACGCATCGAGATCGCACTCGAGCGCGCCGACGAAGCCTTGTACGAGGCCAAGCGAACCGGCAAGAACCGCACCTGCGTGGGCTGAGCCAGCCCCGGAGGGCAGCTCGCCCAAGCGGTGTGCTGTCACCGGCCGCGTTTGGCATGGGTCAAAAGGGGCCAGAGTTCACTCGACACTTGGGCAAGTTGCGACCTGATTAGCGACATGCCTCAGCCAAGTTCCGTTCGCCCTGAGCGGTGTATTCCTCGCGACGCGACGAAAGGCGTTGGCAAGAAACAGGGCGTGCGGGTGGTAGTGTGGTGGGTGAACGCCTGAGGGTGCGAGACCGATAGAGCACTGGTGCGTGCCTGCCCGACCCTGAGTGTGGTCTTGGCATCGTCGGCGACTTTGGTGAGCACGAGTGGCAGCGAGCGCGCTGCAACCCATTGCATCCCGATTGAGAGACTGAGCAAACCGACATGCCAGCAGCCCCGGGCGTTCTCCCTCAACTGTGGAGCAAACCCATGGCCATGCGAACCCGCAAACCTCGATGAACAATCACCCACCCCAACGCTGCCGCAGTCGATGTCGGCTCGGCCCACCACCATGTGTCCGTGCCGCCTGATCGAGACGACCAAGCGGTACGCGAATTTGGCTGCCACACCAGCGACTTGATGGTGCTGGCCGACTGGTTGGTGGCCTGCAAAGTCGACACCGTTGCGCTGGAGTCCACCGGCGTGTACTGGATAGCGCTGTACGAAGTGCTCGAATCGCGCGGGCTCGACGTGTGGCTTGTCAACGCCAAGAGCGTGCGCCATGTCAGCGGGCGCAAGTCCGACGTGCTCGACTGCCAATGGCTGCAGCAGCTGCACACATTCGGCTTGTTGCGACGTGCGTTGCGCCCCGACGCGCAGGTGTGCGAGCTGCGCGAGATCGTGCGCTTGCGCGAGGGGGTACTCGAAGACCGAGCACGCCACGTGCAGCGCATGCAAAAGGCGCTCACCCAGATGAACGTGCAACTCACGACGGTGCTCTCTGACATCGTGGGCGAGAGCAGGCAAGCCATCATTCGCGCCATCTTGGCGGGTGAGCGCGACGTGCATCGCTTGGCGGCGCTGCGCAACTACCGAGTGCACGCCAGCGCCGAAGAGATTGCCAGCAGCTTGCAAGGCACCTGGAAGGCCGAGCACCTGTTCTGCCTGACGCACGAGCTGGCCAGCTATGACTTCTTGAGCGCACGCCTGGGCCTCATTGACGCGCAGATCCAGGTGCAGCTCAAAGGCTTGGGGACACACGACAAGACGCCTGCGGCCAACCCCAACAAGGGGCGAGCCAAGAACGCAGCCAAGTTCGATCTGCGCACGGCGCTGCTGAACTGGAGCGGGGTGGACCTCACGGCGGTGCCGGGCATCGATGTGACGACGGCGCTGAAGGTGCTGGCCGAGCTGGGCCCGACGCTGCACAAGTTCGAGACGGCCAAGCGGTTTTGTTCGTGGCTGGGGCTGTGTGAGACGTGCACGAAGAGCGCTACCGGGCCAAGGCACTCAAGGGCATCCAGCGACGTGCCGCAGAGAAGGGCTTCGAGCTCATCCCAAAGTCTCCCTCGCCAGCCGTTTGAGGGTTGACTGCCACTTTAGGGGCGTCCGCAAGTCATTGATTTGCAACGAAAAAAAAGCAGTTTCTTGAGAGGTATCGAAGGGCAGCGTAGTGCACCGACGCACCCTTCGACTTGCCCTGTCCTGAGGTACCGAAGGGTCAGGGCGAACGGAGTCAATTGAACGACTGAGGTACGTCGCTAGTCAGGAATTGCGACCCCTGCCTGATCTTCTTCACCACTTAGGCGTCGCTCGGCTCGCTGCCGGCCGGCAGCTTGAAGCGCGAGACTTCGGTGAACAACGCAGCAGCATGCCCTTTCATGTCTGAAGCCGCGGCCGCGGTTTGCTCCACCAGCGCTGCGTTCTGCTGAGTCATGCGGTCGAGGTCTTGCACGGCCTGGCCGATCTGGCCGATGCCTTGGCTTTGCTCGCGCGCTCCGGTGGCCACTTCGCCCAGTAGCTTGTCCACATGCTGGGACGAGCCGACGATCTCCTCGATGGCCGCGCCTGCCTTGCGGACGATGCCGGTGCCAGCCTCCACCTGGGCGACGCTGCTGCCGATCAGTGCCTTGATCTCCTTGGCTGCATCGGCGCTGCGCTTGGCAAGGCTTCGCACCTCGCTGGCCACGACCGC
Organism: Burkholderiales bacterium; assembly: GCA_038241485.1. Classification (GTDB taxonomy): domain Bacteria; phylum Pseudomonadota; class Gammaproteobacteria; order Burkholderiales; family Burkholderiaceae_C; genus Rhizobacter. The sequence goes on along the minus strand of JBBRFR010000142.1, from coordinate 1,256 downwards.
AAAACCGCGCCCCTGTTCACCCGCACGTGCCGCTTCGACTGCCGCGTTGAGCGCCAGGATGTTGGTCTGGAAGGCAATGCCATCGATGGTGCCGATGATCTCGCCGATCTGTGCCGACGATGTACGGATGCCTTCCATGGTCTGCACCACTTCGCGCATGACACGCCCGCCCTCGGCGGCGATCTCGGCGTTGCGCCGCGCCACCTTCGACGCCTCTTCGGTGTGCGTGGTGGTGCTGCGTACGGTGGCCGATATCTCCTCCATGGAAGCGGCCGACTGCTCCAGGTTGGCGGCAGCCTGCTCGGTGCGAGCCGAGAGGTTCATCGCGCCGGTGGCGATCTCGCTGCTTGAATGAACGATCTGGTCGCTCGAACGGCGCACACGCCGCACCATGCCGCGCAACGAGTCTTGCATGGCGCGCAGCTCGTGCATGAGTTGTGCGGCTTCGTCGCGGCCCCAGGGCGCGGGGCTGGTGGTGAGATCGCCCTCGGTCATGGCGTGCAGGTGGCGCCGCGTTTCCTTCAAGCCACCGTCCATTACGCGGTAGAAGCTCATGAACAGGTAGCCCGCGATGGTCAGGGCCGCAGCGACGATGGCGCCCACCCAGAGCAGCTCGCGCTGCAGGCGCTCTTGCAGGTCGCTGGTGTAAATGCCCGAGCCGATGACCCAACCCCATGGCTCGAAGCCCATCACGTACGAGATCTTGTCCACCGGAGCGTCCTTTCCCGGCTTGGGCCATTGGTAGGCCACGAAGCCCTTACCGTCTTTCTGAACCGTGGCCACGAAGGCCTTGAACAGCGCTAGGCCGTTGGGGTCTTTCATGGCGCCCACGTCCTTGCCATCGAGTTCGGGCTTGAACGGGTGCATGACCATGCGCGGGTGCATGTCGTTGACCCAGAAGTACTCGTTGCCGTCGTAGCGCAAGTGGTTGATCGTTTGCAGGGCGAACTGTTGCGCCTGTTCTCGCGGCATCTTGCCGGCCGCTTCTTGAGAATGAGCCCAGGCCAGGATGCCATGCGCGATCTCCACGTGCTGGCGGGTGGCGTCCATGCGCGCCTGCATGGCGTGATCGGCCTGTGTCTTCAGCATCCAGCCCAGCAGGGCCAGCATGGGCAGGGTGAATGCCAACGAAATGATCAATGCCTTGGAGGTGAAGCGCATCCTGCGGAACAACCTCACGCCGGGCGCCCAGAGGCCGTGGTGGGCAAAAAAGCCGCCGTGGGTGTCAGGTTTCAGAGAGGGGGCGATCAGGGTTG
>JBBRFR010000141.1:0-9055 GCA_038241485.1 Burkholderiales bacterium | reverse complement strand
GAAGCTGCCCTGGTTGGCCAGCCGCACGGCATCGGCCTGCGAAGTGGGTGCTGGCGGTGCCGGTGGGGGTGGTGGAGCCGGTGGCAGCGGTGGAGTCGGCGGCAGCGGCGCACCCGGGGGCGGCGCCGCCGCGGGGGAATCGTTGCCACCGCCACCGCCACCACAACCCGCCAGCACCGCAGCAAAAAGGGTGGCCACCGTGGCCGCGCGCCAGTGGCGTGGACGTGCGTGAGACTCTGTAGAAGGGCGGGCAACCGGCATGGGGCGTCCTGTTCGCGTGCAAAGGTGGCAGTTCGTGTCTGTGCCCGGCGCGCGAGGTGACGGGTTTCGTCACTGCGCCGGCCACGAAGCTGGCTTCACCGATTGCAGCAGAAAGGGTGCCTGCCTCTGTTACCGGATGTCAGTCAGTGTGTCTTGGCCACAGCCTTCAAGCGCGACAACACATGCGCCGTCATGCCCTTGGCCAGCTCTTGCTCGCCGATGAAGACCTTGCCGACCTGCTCTTGCATGAGCAGGGCCGCTTCGTCATCGCCATGGGTGCACACCACGACCTCAATACTCGGGTTGAGCGTCTTGGCGGTCTCGACCATCTTGCGCACGTTGAAGGTGTCGGGCGTGGCAATCACCAGCATGCGCGCATGGGCGATGTGCGCCTGGATCAGCACGCCCGGGTCGGCCGCATCACCACTCACCGCCGGGATGTTGCGCGCGCGCAGTTGCTCCACCCGCTCGCGGTTCTGGTCGGCCACGACGTAGGGAATGCGCTGCGCGTCGAGCTGCTTGGCGATGAGCTGCCCCACCCGGCCGTAACCAACCAACACCACCTGGCCACTCAGGAACGAGGGGTGCACAGAAGTCGGCAGCTCGGCCAGCGGGTCGTCGCGCTGCTCCAGGCGGCGCGCGAGTGGCGAACGCACGCGCAGCCAGGCCTGCACCGGCTCGATGGCGGCAAACAAGGCCGAGTTAAGCGCAATCGAGATCAGCGCGCCGGCCAGAATCAGGCTGTGGCCCTCGACCGGCAGCAGACCGAGCGCCATGCCCAGGCCCGCCAGGATGAACGAGAACTCGCCGATCTGCGCCAGGCTCGCACCCACCGTGAGCGCGCTGTTCATCGGGTAGCGAAACGCCAACACCAGGGCCACCGCCGCGAGCGTCTTGCCGACCATGACGATGGCCACCACGACCAGCACCTTCAATGGCTCGTCGACCAGCACCCGCGGGTCGAACAGCATGCCCACCGACACGAAAAACAACACCGAAAACGCGTCGCGCAAAGGCAGCGACTCGTCGGCCGCACGGTGGCTGAACTCCGACTCGCGCATCATCATGCCGGCGAAGAAGGCGCCCAGGGCAAAAGACACATCGAACAGCTTGGCCGAGCCGTACGCCACGCCCACCGCCGCGGCCACCACGCACAGCGTGAACAGCTCGCGCGAGCCGGTCTTGGCCACCAGCCAGAGGATCTTGGGAAACACCCGCCGGCCCACGACCAGCATAAGCGTGATGAAGGCCGCTACCTTGGCGAAGGTGATGCCCAGCGTGGCCCACAGGCCGTGCTCCGACGGCGCCGCGTTCGACTGCCCGCCCAGCAAGCCCGCCAGCGGCGGCAACAACACCAACACCAGCACCATCACCAGGTCTTCCACCACCAGCCAACCCACCGCGACGCGGCCGTTCACCGACTCGAGCACCCCCCGCGCCTCCAAGGCGCGCAGCAGCACCACCGTGCTTGCGACCGACAGGCACAGCCCGAACACCAGCGCCGCGCCGAAGCTCCAGCCCCACAGCACCGCAACCCCGAGCCCCATGGCGGTGGCCACGGCAATCTGCAACACCGCGCCGGGGATGGCAATGCGCCGCACCGCCATCAGGTCGGCCACCGAAAAATGCAGGCCCACGCCCAGCATCAGCAGCATCACACCGATCTCAGCGAGCTGGCCCGCCAGGCCCACATCGGCCACAAAGCCAGGCGTGGCCGGCCCGAGCAAGATGCCCGCAAGCAGGTAACCCACCAGTGGCGGCACCTTGATGCGCGCCGCCAAAAACCCCAGGATCAACGCCAGGCCAAAGCCAACCGCAATGGTGGAGATGAGGCTGACGTTGTGTGGCATGGGGCATTTATAGCCGCAACCCTCTCACTTCTAGACGCGAAGGGCCAGACGTCTCCTACACACAGAGGCGTTCAACGCTGATCGCTGAAGTGTGGGTGCGCTGCTTCAATAGGTCTCATGGCGACATCCCGCGCGCCACCACCCACCCCACCCCGAAAGGCACCCCATGAGCCAACAAGACAGCGCGTCCAGCGCCCTGCTGTGGAACCTCATCAAGGACATCAAGTTTGCGATGTTCACCACCAGGCACCACAACGGCCACCTGCACTCGCGCCCGATGACCACGCAGAACACACCGGTCGACGAAGACGACAGCCTGTGGTTCTTCATGTCTCGCTCAGACGAACCCGTGGCCGACATTGAATCGGAGCCCAACGTGAACGTGGTCTACGCCCACCCCGGCCACGACAGCTACGTCTCGGTGTCGGGCACCGCCCGCGTGGTCGACAACCTGACCAAAAAAGAGCAACTGTGGTCCAAGCTCAACGAGGCCTGGTTCCCGGCCGGCGTGACCGACCCCGACCTCGCGCTGGTGCAGGTGCAGATTACCCACGCGAATTACTGGGACGTGAAGGCCAGCAAGCTGGTTCAGCTGTTCACGATGGCGCGCGCCACCATCACCGGGCGAGCGCCCGGACCGATCGGCGAACACGGCGAGGTTCGCATGCGGTGACGCCCGAAAACGCCAACACCATGCATACGCTCAAGACCTACATCGTCGAAGACAGCGCCATCATCCGCGATGGCCTGATCGCGTTGCTGGAAGAGTCGGCGCCGATCGAGGTGGTAGGCACGGCTGAAGACGAGATGACGGCGCTGCAGTGGATCGACAAGCCCAACCGCGACTGCGACCTGGTCATCGTCGACATCTACCTCAAAGGCGGCTCGGGCCTGGGTGTGCTCAAGGCCGGAGCCGGCGTGTTCAAACCGGCCAAGTGGGTGGTGTTCAGCAACCACGCCACCCCCGAAATGCGCACCCGCTGCATGGAGCTGGGTGCCGATTGTGTGTTCGACAAGTCGAACGAGATCGACGAGTTGGTGATGTACTGCAACCGGCTGGCGCGAACGGATGCGCTGAACTGAGGAACCGCGTTTCAAAAAACGCGGCGGTGACGACCACCGTCTCAAGCTGGATCACGGGGCTCTGACCGCGATGAACCGCCCGCCTGGGGCAGTGCGTCATCGCGCCCGAAATGCAAACGGCTCCCACCGGGGGAGCCGTTTTCTGTTTGGCGGCCTGGGGCGGAATCGACACCCGACCCGAGCCAGCTTTTGCAACCCGCTTGGCGGGTTGCGAAATCTGGTGGCCTGGGGCGGAATCGAACCACCGACACGCGGATTTTCAATCCGCTGCTCTACCAACTGAGCTACCAGGCCTGCGTCACTTGACGTGAGCCGGCGATTATAACCGCTCGGAAAGGCTGTCAGGTCCCGTGTCAGTTCCCGCCTGCTCCGCGCTTGTTGCGCGACAAATCCACACCCAGCTGCTTGAGCTTGCGGTAGAGGTGGGTGCGCTCCAGGCCGGTCTTTTCGGCCACGCGGGTCATGCTGCCGTTTTCCTTGGCGAGGTGGAACTCGAAGTAGCTTTTCTCGAACGCGTCGCGCGCCTCGCGCAGCGGGCGATCCAGCTCGAACAGCTGCTCGGACTGCGGGCCCAGCGCCAGCGGCGCCACCGGCAGCATGACGCCGCCGGTCATCACCGATTCCACCGTCAGGCTCGACTCGATCCGCAGCGGCTGGGCCGCCGGGCTGGCAGCGCGCGACGCCGGCTTGGCCAGCGCCTGCTCCACCGCACGCAGCAGCTTTTGCAGCGTGATCGGTTTTTCAAGAAAGGCGATGGCGCCCACCTTGGTGGCCTCCACCGCGGTGTCGATGGTGCCGTGACCCGACATCATGATCACCGGCATGGTGAGCAGCGCCGCAGAGCCCCACTCCTTGAGCAAGGTGACACCGTCGACATCGGGCATCCAGATGTCAAGCAGCACGAGGTCGGGGCGCACTCGCTCACGAGCCGCTCGCGCTTGGGCCGCGTTTTCGGCCAGCTCGACGCTGTGGCCTTCATCGGTCAGGATTTCTGACAGCAGGGCACGAATGCCCAGTTCGTCGTCGACAACAAGAATGGTGGCCATGAATCCTCAGTGCGCCCGTGCTTCGGCGTTTGCCATGACAGCGGGGGTGCTGTCTGCCGGCGCGAATTTTGAAAATGATAGCGAAACTTGCGCCCCGGTCACTTCGGGGCCCTCGGGGCCGGTCGTGGTGAGGTTGGCCAGGCGGATGCGCGCGCCATGTTCGTCGGCAATCTTCTTGACCACTGCGAGCCCAAGGCCGGTGCCTTTGCTCTTGGTCGTGACATAGGGTTCGAAGGCCCGTTTGAGTACCTTCTCAGAGAAGCCCGGCCCGTTGTCGAGCACCTGCAAACGCACGGCGCGCAGCTCGCCCTGCTCGGTGCGAGCGATCTCGGTGCGCAGGCGCACGCAGCCTTCGGGGCGCTCGGCCACGGCGTCGAGCGCGTTTTGCACCAGGTTATGGATCACCTGCCGCAGCTGGGTGGTGTCGCCAAGGATGGCGGGCAGCTCGGGTGAGAGTTCGGCGCGCAGGCGGCCCGACTCTTGTGCGGTGGCATAGAGCGTGAGCACGTCGCTGACCAGCGCGTTGAGGTCTAGCGCCAGCGGGCGCGCCGCGGGCAGGCGCGCGTAGTCGCGGAACTCGTTGACCAGGGTCTTCATGGCCTGCACTTGGTTGACGATGGTGCCCACCGAGCGCACGAGCATGGCCTGGTCGAGGCCTTCAAGTTTCGATTCAAGCTTGTGCTGCAGGCGCTCGGCCGAAAGCTGGATGGGCGTGAGCGGGTTCTTGATCTCGTGCGCCAGGCGGCGGGCCACTTCACTCCAGGCTTCGGCGCGCTGTGCCGAGACCACCTCGGTGATGTCGTCGAACACCATCAACTGCCCGGCGTGCGGCATCGACGCGCCGCGCACGAGCAGGGTCACCTTGTCGCCGTCTTTGGTGTCATTCATGCGCCCTTGCGCGGTGCTGGTCTGCAAATCAAAAGCGTCTTGCCAGTGGTCGCGCTCACCGGCCTCGGGGCTGCTGCGGTGCAGCTCGAAGCGCTGCGCCACGGCCGCAGCAAAGTCTTGCAGGCCCGGCACTTCGCTGAGCAAGCGGCCACGGTAGGCCGATACCGGCAGGCGAAGAATACGTGTCGCACCGGGGTTCACCGTGTCGATGTGGCCGTCTCGGTCGAACACGATCACACCGGCGGTAAGGTTGTCCAGAATCGTTTGCAGGTTCGTGCGCGCCGCTTCGAGCTGGGCCAGGCTGCGCTGGACCAGCGAGCGCGCGTCTGACAGCTGCTCGGTCATGTCGGCAAACGATCGTGTGAGGCCGCTCAGCTCGTCTTTCGACGCAAACACCTGCTTGCGGGTGAGGTCACCGCGCGCCACCTGGCGCACACCTTCGGCCAGCACCAGCAGGGGCCGCGCGAGCTGGTTGCCCAGCGTCACCGCCAGCAGCAGAGCGCCGAACACGGCCAGCACGAGTGTGAGCGTGAGCGTGCCGATGTACATGCGGCGCAGGCCGTCGCGGGCCAGCGCGCGCTGCTGGTACTCGCGGTAGGCCGCCTGCACCGCCAGCGCATTGGTGACCATGGTGCTGGGCAGCAGCTGGGTCACCATCAAGAAGCGGTCTTGTGCCCCCAGCGAGAAGCTGCTGCTGGGCATGAAGGCCAGGGCGCGGATGCGCGCCGCGCCCGAGTTGGCGGCGTTGTCTTCGTCCAGCCCTTCAAGCTGGCCGACCACCCGCACGCTGCGTGCCTGGCGCAGCTGGTTGAGGCTGGGGCGCTCGGGTGCAAATGAGTTGGTGCTGCGGCCTGCCGTCAACAGCACCTGGCCGTTGGCGCCGAGCAAGGTGATCTCTTGGGCCGAGAGCTGCTCACGCAGGCGCTCCAGCGCGAGCGGCGGCACCGGGTTGGTGGTGTCGCTCAGGCGCTCGGCCGCGAGCCGGGTCTTGGTGGCCAGGTCGTTGACTTGAGCGTCGAGCGTGGCGCGGCCGAGGCTCAGGCCCGCATCGAGCGCGCCTTCGACCTTGACGTCAAACCAGGTCTCGATGCTGCGCGACACAAACTGGTACGACACGGTGTAGATCAAGACGCCTGGCACCACCCCCACCATCGCAAACACCGCCGCCAGGCGCAGCAGCAAACGGCTGCCAAATTTGCCGTGTCGCACGCGCAGGATCAGGCGCACACCGGCAACGCCGATCACCAGCACCAACAGGCCGGCCACCACGACGTTGACCCAGAACAGCCACACATAGTGCTGCTCGTAAAGACCGCGGCTGTTGGTGGCCAGCGAGAGCAGGAACACCAGCACCAGGCCGGCACCGGTGACGGCCACCAGCGAAACAATCCAGGCCCAGCGGGAGGCTTTGGTCATGGTGGAACCTGTCGCCGAAGCACCTGTTCAGTTCAAGCGGCGCACACGCTCGACGCGCAGCGACCAGTCAGATTGGCCGCCAATGCCGATCTGCATCGGGCGTGGCATCTGCGTGGTGTCAAGCTGGTAGCTGAATTCGACGTAATGGCGCCCGTCATCGACCTGCGAGGGCTCGGCGAGTTTCCAGTTGGCGGTGCGGCTGACGGCCACCAGCGCGTCTGGCAGGTTGTCGTAAGTCTGGCTCAGGCCACCAAAGGTGACACGGTATTTGCGGGTGAGCGGCTGGTAGGCCAGGCGCCAGGTGCGCGTGACGCTGCTGACCCGTTTGTCGCGCCAGTACCAGCGGTCGCGAAACACCTCGGCCTGGGCCTCGAAGAACAGCGGCACCCCTTTTTGCAATGCGTCTTCGACCGCCGGGGCGAGCTGAAAGCCGGCCACAAAACTCAGCAGCAGGCCTTCTTCATTGCGGGTCAGATCCAACCCGTCGAGGGTGACCGTCTCGGCCCGCAGGCCAGGGCTTGCGGCCAGCATCAGCACGCACACACCGAGGCCGAGCCATGCACGCACCCGGGCCAACAGAGACCGGGTCAGTGAGCCAGCTTCGCGGGTGGTGGGGCGTGGGTGAGGTGTGCAGGGCACGGGCGGGTCAGGTGGGGGCCTTGGCCAACAGAGCGTAGAAAAAGCCGTCGGGCGATGCACCGTATCCGGGCGCATCGCCATTGCTTTGATTGTCAGCCAGGGGCAGCAGGTGGCCGGGAGAAGCCGGCCGCGCCGCGAGGCTGGCGGCGCTTTGGCGTTGCAAAAAAGCGTCGATCACAGCATGCCCCTCGGCCTTAAACACCGAGCAGGTGCAGAAGAGCAAGCGCCCACCCTCTCTGAGCAGCGGCCACAGCGCGTCGAGCAGCTGGGCCTGGGTTTGTGCCAGGGTGGCAATGTCGCTGGCGCGCCGCAGCCAGCGCACATCGGGGTGGCGGCGCACGATGCCCGAGGCGCTGCAGGGCGCGTCGAGCAAGATGGCGTCGAAGGGCCGGCCGTCCCACCACGCAGCGGGGGTGCGGGCATCGGCAGCCAGCGTTTGTGCGCGCAGCGACAAACGGCCCAGGGTGTCATGCACACGCTGCAAACGGTTGGCGTCGCTGTCGATGGCGAGCACGTCGAGCTCGGTCAGCTCCAGCAAGTGGGCGGTCTTGCCGCCGGGTGCGGCGCAGGCGTCGAGCACGCGTGCGCCGGCCGGCAGGCCATCGCCGATCAACAAGGGCGCGGCGAGCTGGGCCGCGGCGTCTTGCACCGACACATCGCCCTCGGCAAAACCGGGCAGTTGTTGCACCGGGTGCGGCTCGGTGAGTTGCACCGCCTGGGGGCCGACCACGCGCGCAGCGATGCCAGTCTCGGCCAGGCGCTGCACATAGGCCGCCGCACTGCTTCGCCGCGCGTTGACACGCAGCGTCATCGGCGGGCGCTGGTTGTTGGCCTGAAGAATCGCCTGCCACTGCGTGGGCCAGTCGGCTTGCAAGCGCTCGACCCACCAGCGCGGGTGGTTGAAGCGCGCCACCGGGTCGGCCTGCACCGCCTGCACGATGGCCTCGCGCTCGCGCAAGAAACGGCGCAGCACTGCGTTGATGAACGCCGCGCTGGCCGGGTGGCGCTGTTTGGCGGCCTCGACCGCCTGGTTGACCACGGTGTGCGGCGCATAGGTCGCGCCGTCTGCCAGGTCGGGCCAGAGCAGCGCGAGCACGGTGAGCAACAAGGCGTCGACCGCGGGTGGCGGGTTTTTCGGCGCGAGCTGCTGGCGTGCGGCCTGGGCGGCGCCGAGACCGCGCATCACTTGAAAGACCAGCGCCTGTGTGCCGGGTCTCGCTTCGGTGGGGCAACGCGCCAGCGCGTCGTTCAGTGACTGGCCAGCGCGCACGGCCTGCACTGCGTCGGCCGTGTGGCCGATCAAACGGGAGAGAGGGAGAGACGGGTGATTCACCCAGGGGAGTCTAAGAGGCCGTCATCCCACGAAGATTTTTCCAGGGTTCATGATGTTCTTCGGGTCCAGCGCCTGCTTCACGCTGCGCATCATCGCCACCGCGCCGGCGCCGGCTTCTTCGACCAGAAAACCCATCTTGTGCAGGCCCACACCGTGTTCGCCGGTGCAGGTGCCGTCCATCGCCAGCGCGCGCCGCACCAGCTGCAGGTTAAGCCGCTCGGCCAGCTCACCTTCGGCCGGGATGGCCGGGTCGATCAAATAGCCCAGGTGGAAGTTGCCGTCGCCCACATGGCCGACGATGAAATACGGCAGCCCCGAAGCATCGACCTCGGCCACGCTGGCGTTGATGCACTCGGCCAGGCGCGAGATCGGCACGCAGGTGTCGGTGGTGACACAGCGGCAGCCGGGTTTCATTTGCAGTGCCGCGAAGTAGGCGTGGTGGCGTGCCGTCCAGAGCTTGGTGCGGGCTTCGGGTGTGGTCGCCCATTGGAAGCCCTCGCCACCCAATTCGGCGGCGATCTCCTGCACGGTGGCAGCCT
>JBBRFR010000140.1:0-9097 GCA_038241485.1 Burkholderiales bacterium | reverse complement strand
GGGAGTGCTGTCGCTGATCGCGTTCTACTTCGTCACCCAACAGATGTTCCCGCAGCCGCTCACCTTGAGTGGCGGCGGCACCGTGTCGGCCATGGCCCTCTTCGGCACCTGCATCGTTGGCCTGGTGCTCACTGCCGCGATGGTGTGGATCACCGAGTACTACACCGGCACGCAATACAAACCGGTGCAGCACATCGCACAGGCCTCGACCACCGGCCACGGCACCAACATTATTGCGGGCCTGGGTGTCTCGATGCGCTCGACTGCCTGGCCGGTGATCTTTGTCTGCATCGCCATCCTGGTGTCTTACCAGTTGGCCGGCCTGTACGGCATTGCCATCGCTGCGACCTCCATGCTCAGCATGGCCGGCATCGTGGTCGCCCTCGACGCTTATGGCCCGATCACCGACAACGCCGGTGGCATCGCCGAAATGGCCGAGCTGCCCAAGAGCGTGCGCGACGTCACCGACCCGCTCGACGCCGTGGGCAACACCACCAAGGCGGTGACCAAGGGCTACGCCATCGGCTCGGCCGGCCTCGCTGCGCTGGTGCTGTTCGCCGACTACACGCACTCTCTCGAAGCCCTGGGCATGAAGGTCACTTTCGACCTGAGCGAGCCGCGCGTGATCGTGGGCTTGTTCATCGGCGGGCTGATTCCTTATCTCTTCGGCGCCATGGCCATGGAAGCCGTCGGCCGAGCAGCTGGCGCGGTGGTGGAAGAAGTGCGCCGCCAGTTCCGCGACATCAAAGGCATCATGGAAGGCACCGCCAAGCCGGAGTACGGCCGCGCTGTCGACATGCTGACCACCGCCGCGATCAAGGAAATGATCGTGCCCAGCCTGCTGCCGGTGGTCGTGCCCATTCTGGTGGGCCTGCTGCTCGGCCCGGCCGCGCTCGGCGGGCTGCTGATGGGCACCATCGTCACCGGCTTGTTCGTCGCCATCTCGATGTGCACCGGCGGCGGCGCCTGGGACAACGCCAAAAAGTACATCGAAGACGGTCACCACGGCGGCAAGGGCTCCGAAGCGCACAAGGCCGCCGTGACCGGCGACACCGTGGGCGACCCCTACAAAGACACAGCCGGCCCCGCCGTCAACCCGCTGATCAAGATCATCAACATCGTCGCCCTGCTGATCGTGCCCCTGTTGCCGATGAGCATGGGCACCAGCAGTGCCAAGAGCACTCATGCGGCGCCCCCGGCCGTGATGGCCTCTGCGCCGGCGGCAGACCCCTCAGCGGCGACGGTGGTACCTGCGGCTTCTGCCGCAGCCAGCGTGACGAAGTAGTCGCAGCGGGTTCGCCAGGCAAAAGGGGCTCCACATGGAGCCCCTTTTTTCGTCTGCGACAGGCGCAGAAAGCAAAAAGCCCGGCACCTTGTGGGCACCGGGCTTCTACTGATCAATGGTCGGGGTGGCGGGATTCGAACTCGCGACCCCTTGCACCCCATGCAAGTGCGCTACCAGGCTGCGCTACACCCCGACGTAAGTCGCGCAGTATAGCTTGAAAGAAAGGGGCTTCGGCCTCACACCACCAGCAGTCCGCGAATGGAGATGAGCTCTTGCCGCATCTGGAGCATCGACACCTCAGTCGTGATCACCTCGGGTACTGGAACCTCTTCAATCTGGGCAAAGGCGTCGTTCGCCACCATATCGTCGGCGTCGCCCAGCTCGCTCGGATCAGGCTCCTTCTGATGAAGCCCCGGCGCATCGGCACGGGTGTGAACCAGTTCGGTCAGGCGATTGCGGGCGCCGCTGATGGTGAAGCCCTGCTCATACAACAGTTCGCGTATCCGGCGTATCAGCAACACCTCATGGTGCTGGTAGTAGCGGCGGTTGCCGCGCCGTTTCATCGGCTTGAGCTGCGTGAACTCTTGTTCCCAATAACGCAGCACGTACGGCTTCACGCCGCACAAATCGCTGACTTCCCCAATGGTGAAGTAGCGTTTGGCAGGGATGGCGGGAAGCGCTTTCTCCATGTAAATCAATAAGATCGGGAGAGAAAGCTAGACTTTACTCGAACTCATCTCCCGCCAGTGGAGCGCTTTCTCGATTTGTTCCCGCCGATCCGCGGGGGCCCGCCACACGGCACTTTTTTCTTTCGCCGGGGCTAATTGGCGGGGCGTGACTTCCGGCACGGACGCCAACTGGGCTTCAGTCGTTAAGCGGTTCCGACAAGCGCCCTGCGATTCAAATTCAGGGCAAACCCCAGGCAGAGTGGTCGATCATTCCCCCACCGCGTGTGCCGGGCGAGGGACCGGCAAAGCGCCGACAGCCGACTTGAGCTCTTTGGCATCGGGCACGCGTTCGAAGCGAAGCACCTGATACCCGGCCTCCATGAGCACCGCATCGCTTGCCGCATCGGCTTGTGCATCTGCTTTGTGGTTGGCGTCATCCAGCTCGATGACCGCCAGCACTTCAAACGCCGGGGTGCACAACAAGAAATCGGCGACCTTGCGATCGAAGGTGCTTTGGGTGCTCTTGCTGCGGCTGTTGAGCAGCGAAGAGACCGCCACTTGCGCCAGCACGACGTGACCTGGGAACGTCTCACGCAGCCTGAAATACATCGGCTGCTCGTTCTTGGACAGCAGGCGCCGCCGCCAGATTTTGTCTCGGTCACCCGTTGTTCTGGTCTTGCCGCGCATCATGAACGCCATGACAACAATGGCCAGCAAGACCACGGCGATGATCACAAGTACTGTCATTTCCTCTCCGGTTTTGTACGAGGAAGGACGCTACTCGAAATCATCTCCCGCCGGAATGTCCCCCTGCACCACACCCTTGAGTTTGTGGCTTGCATGAAACGTCACCACGTTGCGTGCCTTGATGGGAATGGCCTCGCCAGTCCGGGGGTTGCGCCCCGGTCTCGGCGCTTTGCGGCGGATGTTGAAGTTGCCAAAACCGGACATCTTCACGTCGTCTCCGGTCACCAAGGTGCCATGGATGATGTCGAAGAAGGCTTCGACCATGTCCTTCGATTCACGCTTGTTGAGGCCCAGGCGCTCGAACAGCAGCTCCGCCAGCTCCGCCTTGGTCAGCGTCGGCGTCTCGAGCGTCGGCAGCAGCATCACGCGCTCGGGCGGCTTGTCGGGTGGGGTGGTGGTCATTCGGGGGTTTGGTTTCAACCACGCAGGCGCGCGCCCAGGCGCGACTGCAGCGCCTGGATCACGTCAGCCTTGACGGCTTCGATGCGTTCATCGGTCAGGGTGGCGGTGTCGTCAAGCACCTCCAGTCGAAGCGCCAGGCTGCGTTCACCTGGCGCCATGTCGGCCGGGGTCACCGCGGGCTTGTAAACATCGAACAGTTTCACCGAGCGGATCAGGCTGGCCTCGGCCGACTTGACCGTCTCAATCAGCGCTTCATGCGTGACCCGCTCGCTCGCGATCACCGCAATGTCACGCCACGCCGACTGCTGGCGCGGGATGGGCTGGAACACCGGCACATCGCGCTGCTGCAAGGCATCGGCCTCCAGCTCGAAGACGACGGGCGCCACCGGCAACTCGTAGGCTTGACGCCAGCGCGGGTGCAGTTCTCCAACAAAACCGATGGCACGCCCGTCAACTTCAACGCGAGCCGATCGGCCCGGGTGCAGCGCCGGGTGCTCTGCGGGAACGAAGCTCGCCTGGCGCGGCGCAAGCAGCGCTTCGATGTCGCCTTTGACGTCGAAAAAGTCCACCGCACGCTCTTTGGTCGCCCATTGCACATCGTCAGCGCTGCCATGGGCCAGGCCGGCCACGCGCATCGGCTGCGAGATGCCCGTCACTGAAAAATCGCCGTCGTGGGCACTGGTGTCGCGCTTGAACACACGGCCCACTTCGAACACGCGCACACGCGTGGCCTTGCGGGCGAGATTGAAACGCAGCACCGACACCAGGCTGCCGATCAGGCTGGAGCGCATCACCGACAGAGGGCTGGCGATCGGGTTGAGCACGCGGATCGGTTGTTCGTTGCCAGCCAGTTCGCGCTCCCAGCGCTCTTCCACAAAGCTGAAGTTGATCGTCTCCTGGTAATCCAGGCCGGCCAGTTGGTGCCGCAAGGTGTGCAGGCTGCGACTTGCTTCCTTGCGCACCCGCGCCGTGACGGGCGCAAGCGGCGGTGTGGCAGGCAGCGTGTGGTAACCCAGCACACGAATGACTTCTTCGATCAGGTCTTCTTCGATCTGCAGGTCAAAGCGCCAGCTCGGCGGGGTGACGGTCAACACCCCCGCGGCCTCTGACACCGGCAGGCCCAGGCGCTGCAACACACCCACACACTGCGCTTGTGTGACCGGCATGCCGATCACCTTGACAGCTCGGGCCACGCGCAGGCTGACGGGTTTGGCCTCGGGCACATTGACCAGTTGGTCGTCCATCACCGAGGGTTCGCCGCCGCAGATGTCGAGGATCAGCTGCGTAATGCGCTCGATATGCTCGACCGTCAAGGCCGGGTCGACACCGCGCTCAAACCGATGGCTCGCGTCAGTGCTGAAGCCGTAGCGCCGCGCACGGCCAGCCACCGACTCGGGCCACCAGAACGCGGCTTCGACATACACATGGCGTGTCTCGTCTGACACCGCGGTGGCGTCGCCTCCCATGATGCCAGCCAGTGACTCAACCGCTTCGTCGTCGGCGATCACACCAACCGTTGCATCGAGCTCGATGGTGTTGCCATTGAGCAGCTTCAAGGTCTCACCGGCACGCCCCCAACGCACCGTGAGGCCGCCGTGGATCTTGTCGAGATCGAAAATGTGCGACGGCCGGCCGTACTCGAACATCACGTAGTTCGAGATGTCGACCAAGGCCGTGACCGAACGCTGCCCACAACGTGCCAGCCGATCAACCATCCACGCGGGCGTGGCGGCCTTGGTGTTGACGTTGCGGATGATGCGGCCGGAAAAACGACCGCACAGCTCAGGCGCTTGCACTTTCACCGGCAACTTGTCGGCATGCACTGCGCGGGCGGCCGGGAAGCTGGCATCCAGAAGAGGCGCCCCGGTCAGGGCAGAAACTTCCCGCGCGATGCCGTAGACGCTCAGGCAATGCCCGAGGTTGGGCGTGAGCTTCAGCGTGAACAGCGTGTCATCGAGGCGCAGATGATCGCGAATGGAGGTGCCCACCGGCGCGTCATCGACCAAGATCAGCAAACCGCCTTGATCCTCATTCAGCTTCAGCTCGCGAGCCGAACACAGCATGCCTTGGCTCTCGACGCCACGCAGCTTGCCGAGCTTGATCTGGAATGGCGCACCACCCTCCTCGGCCGGCGGCAACTGGGCACCCACCAATGCGCATGGCACCTTGATGCCCACACGCACATTGGGCGCACCACACACGATGTTGAGCACCGTGCCGCCACCCGCGTTGACGCGGCATACGTTCAAACGGTCGGCATCGGGATGGCGTGTGACCTCCAGCACCTCGGCCACCACGACCTGGGAGAACGGCGGCGCGACCGGGCGCAGCTCTTCGACTTCCATGCCGGCCATGGTGAGCGTGTCGGCCAGCTGCGCGGTGGAAATGGGTGGGTTGCAGAACTCGCGCAACCAGGACTCAGGGAATTGCATCTCGTGTTTCTGCCTTACTTGAACTGCGACAGAAAGCGCAGGTCGCCTTCGAAATACAGGCGCAAATCGTTCACGCCGTACCGCAGCATCGTCAGTCGGTCGGGGCCCATGCCGAAGGCGAAACCGATGTAGCGCTCAGGGTCGAGCCCAAAGTTGCGCACCACGTTCGGGTGCACCTGTCCGGAACCGGCCACCTCCAGCCAGCGGCCTTTCAGCGGGCCACTGGCAAAAGCAATATCAACCTCGGCCGAAGGTTCGGTGAAGGGAAAGAACGACGGCCGAAAGCGCAGTTGAAGATCGTCAGTCTCGAAGAAGTTCCGGAAGAAGTCGGTGAAGACCGATTTAAGGTCCTTGAAGCTCACGTTCTCGCCGATCCACAGGCCTTCGCACTGGTGAAACATGGGCGAGTGCGTGGCATCGCTGTCCACACGGTAGGTGCGGCCCGGCGCGATGACGCGGATCTCGGGCATGTCGGCTTGGCCGGCGTACTTTGCTGCATGGGCGCGCGCATGACGCACCTGCATCGGCGACGTGTGCGGGCGCAGATTGAGCCAGCGGCCTTCGGCGTCTTTGATGTCGACGTAGAAGGTGTCTTGCATCGAACGCGCCGGGTGGTTCTCGGGGTTGTTCAGTGCGGTGAAGCTGTACCAGTCGGTCTCAATCTCGGGGCCATCGGCCACGTCAAAACCCATCGAACCGAAGATCGCCTCGATGCGCTCCATGGTCCGCGACACCGGGTGCAAGCCGCCCTCGCCGCGCTGGCGCCCGGGCAGCGTGACGTCAAGCGATTCAGCCTTGAGCTGCGTGGCGAGCTCGGTATCGGCCAGCGCCTGGCGGCGCGCACTCAGTGCGGCTTCGACCTGCTGCTTGGCCGCATTGATCTCGGCACCGCGAGACTTTTTCTCTTCGGGCGGCAACGCGCCCAAAGCCTTAAGCAGCTCAGTCACACGACCGGCCTTGCCCAGGTAACGCGCCTTGGCGTTCTCCAGATCGGCGGGTGCACCAGATTGCAAGAAGTCGGCTTGCGCGGCCTGCACCAGTTGATCGAGGTCGTTCATCGGTTCAGTGATCTGTTTTCACGACAACAAAAAAGGCCGCACACGAGGTCGGCCTTGGAGAGCTTGCCTCAGCTGGCCGAAACCAAACGAGGTCTTGCTGTGACGCCGGTGGTGTTTGAACACCACCGGCGCGGTTCACGGCATTCAAGCGAGCTGGGCCTTCACCTTCTCGACGATGCTGCCAAAAGCGGCAGGATCATTCACGGCCATGTCGGCAAGAACCTTGCGGTCGATGTCGATGTTGGCCTTCTTCAGACCTGCCATGAACTTGCTGTAGGTGACACCCAGACCCCGGCTCGCCGCATTGATACGGGCAATCCACAGCTGACGGAACACACGCTTCTTCGTGCGGCGATCGCGATAGGCATATTGCCCAGCGCGCATGACCGCTTGTTTGGCGATGCGGAATACGTTCTTGCGGCGGCCACGGTAACCCTTGGCGAGTGCGAGAACTTTCTTGTGACGAGCACGTGCGGTTACACCACGTTTAACGCGAGGCATGTCTTTTCCCTTCTAGAAGTGACTGGGAGACGGCTGATCAAAGACCAGCGAAGGGCAACATCTTGGTGATGCCGCCCATGTCTGTCTTGTGAACGGAGGTAGCACCACGCAAGTGGCGCTTGGTCTTCGTCGACTTCTTCGTCAGGATGTGGCGCTTGAACGCTTGGCCGCGTTTGACAGTGCCACCAGGACGCACGCGAAAGCGCTTTTTGGCGCTGCTCTTGGTCTTCATTTTGGGCATGAACTGCTCCTTTTAAATTGCTCCTGCAGGCGCCCGCAAAACAACTTGCGGTCTTGTGAGCCTGCGGAGGCTTCTTGCGACCCCCTGGTGACCAAACCAAGAAATCGAACTCTTCAATCTCAACCGCGCTTCTTCGGGCCCAGCACCATGATCATCTGGCGCCCTTCCAGCTTCGGCATGTTCTCGACGACCGCGCAATCTGCCAGGTCGTCGCGGATGCGCTCCAACAAGCGCATGCCGATGTCTTTGTGGGTGATCTCGCGGCCGCGGTAGCGCAGAGTGACCTTGCCCTTGTCACCGTCTTCTTCAATGAACCGGCGCAGGTTGCGCATCTTGATCTGGTAGTCGCCTTCGTCGGTGCCCGGACGGAATTTGACTTCCTTGATTTCGATGACCTTCTGCTTCGACTTCGCTTCTGCAGCGCGCTTTTGCTCCTGGTACTTGAACTTGCCGTAGTCCATCAGGCGGCACACGGGCGGGTCGGCCTGGGCTGCAATCTCGACCAGATCAACGTCCAGTTCACCCGCCATGCGCAAGGCTTCTTGCGTGGAGACGATACCCAGCGGTTCGTTCTCTACACCATTGAGCCGGACTTCCGGCGCCATGATCTCGCGGTTGAGGCGGTGCTTGCGCTCCACATTGGGAGTACGGCGGTCAGCAAAAGTAGCGATAGTTCAAATCCTTCAGCGGACTCCAAGGCAAAAGAATCCAAAACCAATCAAACGCGCGCCCGGCGGTCAAACCCGATTGGAAATGTCGCTCGCGATCTTCGATTGGAAGTCTGCGAGAGCCATCACTCCGAGGTCTTGGTTGCCACGAGCGCGCACGGCAACGGCCCCGTTTGCCTTCTCCTTGTCGCCTACGACCAGGAGGAACGGAACCTTTTGCATTGAATGCTCGCGAATTTTACGGGTAATTTTCTCGTTGCGCAAATCGCATTCGACTCTAAGCCCTTGTTTTTGAAGCGTTTTCGCTACTTCCTGGGCGTAAGCGGCTTGATCGTCGGTGATATTCATCACCACCGCGTGCACGGGAGCCAGCCAGGCGGGAAGCGCGCCTGCGTGCTGCTCGATCAGGATGCCGATGAAACGCTCCAGGCTGCCGACGATGGCGCGGTGCAGCATCACCGGATAGGCCTTGGCGCTTGTCTCGGTGACGTACTCGCCACCCAGGCGCTCGGCGGTGTTGAAGTCGACCTGCAAGGTGCCGCACGGCCACTGGCGGCCCAGGGCGTCTTTCAGCGTGTACTCGATCTTCGGGCCGTAGAAGGCTCCGTCGCCCGGTGACACGATGAACGCGCAGCCCGACAGTCGCAGCGCCTCCATCACGGCATGCTCGGCCTTGTCCCAAAGTGCATCGGAGCCCACACGCTTCTCGGGGCGAGTGGCCACCTTGTAGATGATGTCGGTGAAACCGAAGTCCTTGTAGACCCTTTGCAGCAGCGCCGTGTAGGCCACACACTCGTCAAGAATGTGGTCTTCGGTGCAGAAGATGTGGCCGTCATCCTGCGTGAAACCCCGCACGCGCATGATGCCGTGCAGTGCACCGCTGGGTTCATTGCGATGGCACTGGCCGAATTCGCCATAACGCAGCGGCAGCTCGCGATAGCTGCGCAGCGCCGACTTGAAGATCAGCACATGGCCCGGGCAGTTCATCGGCTTGAGCGCGTACTCGCGCTTCTCCGACTCGGTCGTGAACAAGTTGTCGCGGTAGTTGTCCCAGTGACCCGTTTTCTCCCAAAGGTGCTTGTCGAGGATCTGCGG
>JBBRFR010000139.1:0-9142 GCA_038241485.1 Burkholderiales bacterium | reverse complement strand
ATCCTGATCGACAAGCTGCACGCCAAGGCCGCCGCTGGCAAGGTGGTGCTGCACCTGTGGAACACGCTCGATGAAGTGCTGGGCGATGCATCAGGCGTCACCGGCGTGCGCTTGAAGAGCACACAAGGAGCCGGCACCAGCGAGCTCACCCTCAAAGGCTGCTTCATCGCCATCGGCCACCAGCCCAACACCGACATCTTCAAAGGCCAGCTGGAGATGAAAGACGGCTACATCGTCACCCAGAGCGGTCTGAACGGGCTGGCCACGATGACCAGCGTGCCGGGTGTGTTTGCGGCTGGCGACGTGCAGGATCACATCTACCGCCAAGCCATCACCAGCGCCGGCACCGGCTGCATGGCTGCGCTGGATGCGCAGCGCTTTCTGGGGCACTGAAACACGCCTGTAGGCAGGGGCTGAAAAGCTGGCTATAATCGTCGTCTTTGCCGAAAGCGGCGCAGCGAGCGCTTTGTGCTTGTTTCAGTCAGCAGCTTTTCGGCCCCCAGTTCTGAAATTCACACGGAGAAGCGTCATGGCACGCGTCTGTCAAGTCACGGGCAAGCGCCCGATGGTGGGCAACAATGTTTCCCACGCCAACAATCGGACCAAGCGCCGTTTTCTGCCGAACCTGCAATACCGCCGGTTCTGGCTTGAAACCGAAAACCGCTGGGTGCGCCTGCGCATCACCAATGCGGCATTGCGCCTGATCGACAAGGTGGGCATTGAGCAGGTCGTCGCCGACTTGCGTGCCCGCGGCGAAATCTGATTTAGGAGCCGATCATGGCAAAAGGTGGACGCGAAAAAATCAAGCTGGAATCGTCAGCCGGTACCGGTCATTTCTACACAACCGACAAGAACAAGAAGACCACACCCGAGAAACTGGAGATCATGAAGTTTGATCCCAAGGCTCGCAAACATGTGATGTACAAGGAAACCAAGCTGAAGTAATTCAGCCCCGGTTCCAATAAAACCCGCTCGGCTCACGCCCAGCGGGTTTTTTGTTGCTCAAAAAAGAAGGGCCCGCAAAGCGGGCCCTTCTTTGTCTTCGCGCCGGAGGCGTTATGCGTGGGCGGCGCGCAGCTTCAACGCGAACTCCTGGAGAGCCGCAATGCCACTCTCCTCTGCCTTCTTGCACCAAACCTGTAGATCAACCACCAGCTGCTCGGCCGAAACGTTGGTGCGGGTCCAAAGCGAGCGCAGCTCTTCGCGCATGGCGACCAGCTTGCTCAGTGAAGGGCTGTGGTCACGGGCGCTGTCGACCTGGGCTTTCACGTGCGAAGGAATTTTGTCCGCATCGCGGTGCAGCCAGCGTCGCGCCAGGCGCATGTCAGCCAACTTCTTGCTGTCATGGACACCCTCTGACTTGAGGCGCTTGACCTCAGTGCGGCAAACGTCACGCAGGCCACAGGCATACTTGGCCATCACTTCATAGCGGTTGGCGATCACGGCTTCCAGTGTCTTGGAGTCGGCCATCGGCTTGATGTCACCCAGCTTCAGCATGGGCGCCGTCTTGCGAACCTTGGCCAAGCCCAGCATCTCAAGACCGCGAATGTAGGCCCAACCGATATCAAACTCGTAGGGCTTGACCGACAGCTTGGCCGAGGTCGGGTAGGTGTGGTGGTTGTTGTGCAACTCCTCGCCACCGATGATGATGCCCCAGGGCGACACGTTGGTGCTGGCGTCTTGCGCCTCGAAGTTGCGGTAGCCCCACCAGTGGCCCAGGCCGTTGATGATGCCGGCGGCGGTGATCGGGATCCACACCATCTGGATCGCCCAGACCGTGATGCCGATGGCGCCAAACAGCATCAGGTCAATGATCATCAGAATGCCGACACCCTGCCAAGTGAAGCGGCTGTAGACGTTGCGCTCCATCCAATCGTCAGGGGTGCCGTGGCCAAACTTGTTCAGGGTTTCGTGGTTCTTGGCTTCCTTGCGGTACATCTCACTGCCAGTCAGCAGCACCGTCTTGATGCCATGCGCCACCGGGCTGTGCGGGTCATCAATCGTTTCGCATTTGGCGTGGTGTTTGCGGTGGATTGCCACCCATTCTTTGGTGACCATGCCCGTGCTCATCCAAAGCCACAGACGGAAAAAATGCGAAGGGGCTGCATGCAGATCCAGGGCCCTGTGAGCCTGAGCGCGATGCAAGAAGATCGTGACAGAAGCAATCGTGATGTGGGTTGTCACCAGCGTGAACAGCACAACCTGCCACCACGTCGTCTCGATCAAGCCATTGGCAAGCCAGGCGACCAAGCCATTCCACACAGACATCAATTCGTTCATCAAATAGCCTTCAAACCGTCACAGCGGACGGGGTGTCCTATTGTAAGTGAGTGAGCCCCTCGCCCGATTGCTGAAAAACCGCGCGGTTTACACAGCCAGTTTCCCCATGTGAAGGCGCTCTGAGGCAGATCAAGACTCAAAGGCGCTCCCATACGGCCGCAAAAAACCCGTCGGTGCCGTGCCGATGCGGCCAAAGGCGCAGGAAATCACCCCGAACCAAGCTCTCTGCCTGGGTCACGTGGGCCTTCTCTAGCAGCGGCGCCACGGGCAACAGCTTGAATTCATTGGCATGGGCTTCGCTGAACGCAGCAGCGATGGCCTCGTTTTCGGCCTCCAGCAGGCTGCAGGTGGCATAAACCAGCCGCCCCCCGGGTTTGAGCAAGCGAGCGGCGCTGGCCAAGATTGCAGCTTGCTTCACACGCAATTCTTCGACGGACTGGGGAGATTGCCGCCATTTCAGGTCAGGATTGCGGCGCAAGGTGCCCAGGCCGGAGCATGGAGCGTCAACCAGCACCCGGTCGATCTTGCCGGCCAGGCGCTTGATGCGGTCGTCGCGCTCGTGCGCAATCTGCACCGGGTAAACGTTTGACAGGCCGCTGCGTGCCAGTCGTGGCTTGAGCGCGGCGAGCCGGTGGCCCGAGGTATCGAAGGCATACAAGCGCCCGGTGTTGCGCATGGCCGCACCCAGCGCCAGGGTCTTGCCGCCAGCGCCGGCGCAGAAGTCGACCACCATTTCGCTGCGCTTGGCATCGGTCAGCAAGGCCAGCAGCTGGCTGCCTTCGTCTTGCACCTCGATCTCGCCCTTGCTGAAAACGTCGAGCTTGTTGAGTGCGGGTTTGCCTTGAATGCGCAGGCCCCAGGGCGAATAGGGCGTAACGACCGCCTCGATGCGCCCTTGCGCCAGGGCTTTTTGCACCTCGTCTCGTTTGGCCTTGAAGGTGTTGACGCGCAAATCAAGCGGGGCGCCTTCGTTGAGGCTGTTGACCAGCGGCCAGAAATCGTCGCCGATCGAGGCCTTGAGTGTCTCGACCAGCCATTCGGGCAGGTTGTGGCGCAGCTTCTCGGGCAACGCAGCGCGATCCACCGCCTGCACCTGGGCCAACCAATGCTGCTCGGGCTCTGTGAGCGCCGCGCGCAGAAAACCTTCGTTGCCTTGCCAGCCCAGCAAGGCGAGGCGGCGCTCCATTTCGCCCTTGCCCGATTGCGCCAGATGCTGAAACAGCAAACGCTGACGCAAGACGGTGTAGGTGGTTTCGGCGAGCGTGTGGCGCTCGCGCTGCCCCAGCTCGCGGTGGGTGCGGAAAAAATCTGAAACGATGCGGTCGGCGGGGGTGTCGAACTGCAAAACCTTGTTCAGCAGATCGGTGGAGAGTTCAAGCAAGGCGTTGGGGTGCATCCCACGATTATCCTTGCCGCCCATGAGCGACCACGAATTGCCCCCGTTGCCCGAGACGCCGCTCGGCCTGTACCGCCACTACAAAGGTGGTGAATACGAGGTGATCGGCGTCGCACGCCACAGTGAAAGCCTTGAACCGCTGGTCGTGTATCGACCGCTCTACAACCAGACTGGCTGGTGGGTTCGGCCGCACGCGATGTTCTTTGAATCGATTGAGATCGACGGCACGATGCGCCCTCGTTTCGAGCGCGTCAGCAAAACCTAAGGCTTACAGCAGTTGCGACTCGCCACTCACGTGCGTGACCACGCCGCGCTCCACGCGCAGCAGGTCGCTCACCAGCCAACGCACCGCGAGCGGGTACATCACGTGCTCACGCGCCAGCACCCGGGCGGATAGCGTAGCCTCGTTGTCCCCGGGCGATAAAGCCACCACCGCCTGCGCAATGATGGGCCCATGGTCGAGCTCGGCGGTCACGAAGTGCACCGTGGCGCCTGCCGCTTTGCAGCCGGCCTCGATGGCCCGGCGGTGGGTGTGCAAGCCGGTGAAAGCCGGCAACAGCGAGGGGTGCACGTTCACCATGCGCCCTTCAAACTGTTTGACGAAGCCAGCAGTCAGGATGCGCATGAAGCCGGCCAGCACCAACACATCTGGCGCAAAACCGTGCACCACACGCGCCAGCTCGGCATCAAAGGTTTCTCGGTCGGCAAAGGTTTTGTGATCGACCACGGCGGTGGCAATGCCACGCTCTTGCGCGAACTGCAGCCCCGCCGCATCAGGCCGATTGCTGATGACCGCGGCAATGCGCGCGGGCCAGCCTTCGGCGGCGCATGCTTGCACGATGGCTTCCATGTTGGACCCCCGGCCCGAGATCAAAATCGCGATGCTTTTCATCGGGCCGCAGTGTAGGTGACAGCCCCCCAGTCGCTGCGCTCCTGCGCCGGACATGCCCCTCATACAATCCGCCTCTTTCCCTCGTAAAACACCATGACCGAACGCGCGTCGCAACGTGTCTTGACCGGCATCACCACCACCGGCACACCGCATCTCGGCAACTACGTGGGCGCCATCCGACCGGCCATCAAGGCGAGCCTGGAGGCCGGCGTCGAGAGCTTCTTCTTTCTCGCCGACTACCACGCGTTGATCAAGTGCGACGACCCGGCACGCATCGAGCGCTCGCGCCTGGAGATTGCCGCCACCTGGCTGGCCGCGGGGCTCGACACCGACCGTGTCACCTTCTACCGTCAGAGCGACATTCCTGAAACGCCCGAGCTCACCTGGCTGCTCACCTGCGTCACCGCCAAGGGCCAGATGAACCGCGCGCACGCCTACAAAGCGGCCACCGATGCGAACCTGGCCGCCGGTGTTGACATCGACGCCAACATCACCATGGGCCTGTACAGCTACCCCATCCTGATGGCCGCTGACATCGTGCTCTTCAACGCCCACCGCGTGCCGGTCGGGCGTGACCAGGTGCAGCACATCGAGATGGCGCGCGACGTGGCGCAGCGCTTCAACCACCAGTTTGGCCAAGGCAAAGACATCTTCGTGCTGCCACGCGCTGAGGTCGAAGAAGACGTGGCCATGCTGCCCGGGCTCGATGGCCGCAAGATGTCGAAGAGCTACGACAACACCATCCCGCTGTTCGAAGGCGGCCCCAAGGCGTTGAAAGAAGCGGTGGCGCGCATCGTCACCGACTCGCGCCTGCCCGGCGAAGCGAAAGACCCCGACGACTCTTCACTCGTCACCCTTCACGACGCTTTTGCGAGCGCTGAACAAAAAGCGGCCATGCGCGCCGACCTGCGCGCCGGCTTGGGTTGGGGGGATGCGAAGCAACGCAGCGTCGAGCTGATCGAATCTCACGTGGGCCCGATGCGTGCCCGCTATGAAGAGCTGATGGCCCACCCCGAACGGGTGGAAGAAGCGCTGATGGCCGGTGCGGCCAAGGCACGCGCTGTTGCCGAACCCCTGATGCGCGAAGTGCGCCAGGCCGTGGGCCTGCGCAAGATGGTGGCGGTGCCCTCCGCCAAGCGCAGCAAGGCGGAATCAAGCAAGCAGGCTCTGCCGTTGTTCAAGCAATACCGCGAGGCCGATGGCCGCTTCCACTTCAAGTTCAGCGCCGCCGATGGAACGCTGCTGCTGCAAGGTGGCGGTTTTGCCGAAGGCCGTGAATCGGGCCAGCTCATCAAGCGCCTGAAGACCGAGGGCGTCGGCGCCCTGCAAGGTGCGCCGGTTGAAGTGCTCGCCCCCTTGCCGCAGGTCGTTGCCGCACTGAACACCCTCGCCGCCCAAGACGAGTGAGGCCATGGCCGGCATCCACATCACCGACATCGAGTCCGCCATCAACTGGTGGCGCGAGCGCTCGCCCTCGCCCGACGGCATCACGGCCTGCCCCGAGGTGCTGGCGTTGGCCGAGACCTACGCGCTGATGGTGTATTACCACGAGACCGAGTGCGACGAAGACTCCATGCCTCCCAAGGCCCATGCGGCCTGGCTCGCCTGGTACGCCACCACACCCGATGCACCCTGCATCGCCATCTGCTCGACCAGCCAGGGTGACGACATCTGCAAGGGCTGCGGCCGCACCTTCAACGAAGTCCAGCGCTGGCCCGAGATGAGCCCCGGCGCCAAGCGCAGCACCTGGCGGCGCATCACGATGGAAGGCACGGCCTGGCGCTTCAACCGCTACCGCGAACGCGCCGGCGGCAAAGAGTCGCCCAACGCCGAGGGCTCGGCTTGACCCAGCACTCGCTGCTGGAGAGCGCACGCCGCATCGCGCCACTCGCCTGGCCGGTGTTCATCGGCCAGCTCGCGGTGCTGGCCTTCAGCACGGTCGACACGGTGATGGTGGCGCGTTACGCCGCACTCGATCTCGCCGCACTGGCGGTGGGTGCCGCTGCCTACATCACCATCTTTGTCGGCTTCATGGGTGTGGTGTTGGCCATTGGGCCGATCGCTGGGCAATTGTTCGGCGCAAAGAAGCTGCACGAGGCCGGCGCGCAGTTGCACCAAGCCGTGTGGGTGGCACTGGGTTTGTCGGTATTGGGCAGCGCGCTGCTGCTGATGCCCGACCCTTTTCTCTACGCGGCGCAGGCCCAACCGGCGGTGGCCGAGAAGGTGCGCGCCTACCTCGGCTACCTCGCCATCGCGCTGCCGCCGGCGCTGATCTTCCAGGCGTTTCGCGGCTTCAACACAGCGGTGTCGCGGCCCAAGATCGTGATGGTGCTGCAGCTCGTCGGCTTGTCGCTCAAGGTGCCACTGAACGCGCTGCTGATCTACGGCATGCCGGCCTGGCACGTGCCTTCCATGGGTGCGGCCGGTTGTGGCCTGGCCAGTGCCATCGTGATGTGGCTGCAGCTGCTGCTGGCCTGGTGGGTGCTGCGGCGCGACCCGTTCTACGCGCCCTTCGGCCTGCATGTGACCCGACTCAACCGGCCCGCTTGGCGCAGCCTCAAAGAGTTGCTGCGCCTGGGTGTGCCCATGGGCTTATCGATCCTGATCGAGGTGACGGGCTTCACCTTCATGGCGATCTTCATCTCGCGCATCGGCGCCACCGCGGTCGCCGGCCATCAGCTGGCGGCCAACCTGGTGTCGCTGATGTTCATGATGCCGCTGGCCATTGCCAACGCCACCACCACGCTGGTGGCACAAAACATCGGCGCCCACATGGCGGCCGATGCACGCCGCCTGGCATGGCATGGCCTGCAGATCGGCACCCTGATCGCGGCCGTGTTGGGCACCTTGGTCTACCTCACGCGTGAGAGTGTGCTGGGGGCCTACACCAACAACCCGGTCATCATCGCCGCAGCGATGCCGCTGCTGGCCTGGGTGGCGGTGTTCCACATTGCCGATGCGGCGCAAACCATTGCCGCGTTCGTGATGCGCGCCTACCGCGTGGCCACGCTGCCGATGGTGATCTACGCCGTGGCGCTGTGGGGCGTGGGCTTGGGTGGCGGTTATGTGGTGGCATTCAACCTAACCGGGCTGACACCGCCATCGTTGCTGGGGGCGCCAGGCTTCTGGTCGGCATCGGTCACCGGGCTGGTGCTGTCAGGCGTTGGTTTGTGCGGCCTCATGGCCTGGGTATTGCGGCACAAGAGCGGCCGCTGAAGTTCAGGCCCGCGGGAATCTGAGTTCAAAACAACTGCCGCCACCTTCGCGTGCCGTGCAATGCACGCTGCCGCCGTGTCGTTCGGCAATCTGCTTGACCAGGCTCAGGCCCAGGCCCACGCCACCGGCCTGCTCGGCATGGCCGGGCAAACGGTAGAAGGGCTCGAAGATGCGCTCGCGCTGGGCCTCGGGCACACCGGGCCCGCGATCACACACCTGCACCGAAGCCTGGTTGCCGTGGGCGGCCACCACCACGGTCACTTCATCGCCCGCGTAGCGACGAGCGTTTTCGAGCAGGTTGCGCAAGGCGCGGCGCAACAGGCGCTCGTCGCCCGCCACGGTGACGGAGGCGCCATCAACCACCGCTTCAACCATCGCGCCCTCTTCGGCCGCCAGCGCCAGCAAGTCGACGGGGTCGCGCCTGTCTACGCGCTGCACGGCGTCGAGCCGGCTGGCGAGCAACACCTCTTCGACCAGCGCATCAAGCTCGGCCACGTTGGTGTCGATCTCGCGCTTGAGGCGTTGTTGTTGTTCGGGCGAAGCGTCATCGAGCATCGAGACCGCCATCTTCATGCGCGCAAGCGGCGAGCGCAGCTCGTGGCTTGCATTCGCCAGCAGCGACTGGTGTGAGCGCACCAGCGTTTCGATACGCTCGGCCGCCAGGTTGAAGCTCGCCGCCACGGCAGCCACCTCGTCGCGGCCCGACACCTCCACACGGTGGTGAAGCTGGCCTGACCCGAACTGCTCGACCCCATTTTTGAGCGCTTGCAGACGGCGCGTGAGGTGGCGCACTGCCGGCCAGGCGCCTGCTGCCACGGCAATGAACAACAGCACCAGCACCACCACCGGCCCAATGCCGCGCTGCCAGGCCGCCGGCACGAAAGGGGTGTGCGGCCGCGGCAAGCCCCGGTCACCGGCCTCACGCGGGCCACCCCCTGGTGACCCTCTCAGGCCCTTGCGCAAAGCGGGCCGCGCCACCCACAGCGTGCGGCCATCGTCCAGGTGAATCGAAAACTGGCGCGAACCGGGCTCGGCCTGGCGCCGAAGAAAAGACTCCGAGGCCACGATGCGCTTGCCCTGCACGTCGTCCAGCGCCAAGGGCACACGCAAGCGCTGCGACCAATCGAGCAAGGCCACGGACTGATCGGCCACCGGCGCGTCGATGCCCGGCAGCGAGCGCTGGATCAGGTCACCCCAGGCCGCCATGCGGTCGGACATGGCCGACTCGGTGTTCTGCCGCTCTTGCTCGATCTGGCGCTGGAACAGCCAGCCCGAGCCGAAGGCGAACAGCAACAGCACGGCGACTACCGTGAGGTAGATGCGCAGCGTAAGGGTTCTCATGTCATGGCCACCCCTCG
>JBBRFR010000138.1:0-9185 GCA_038241485.1 Burkholderiales bacterium | reverse complement strand
TTGGATTCAATGGTGATCGACACGACGCCGTGATCGGCATGCGAGGTGTCGCGGCGAACTGGGTGTGCCAGTGCGTCTCCGTGGCGGTTGGTCACGCAGGCCACGATAGGCGCATTGACGTTTTCGCCTCGCTTCACGACGTCCGCGATCTCGCCCGACAAGAGCTTCACGAAGCAGCCCGGCGGGTAGATGCCAAACTCTGGCTCTGTTGAATTTCGAGTGGGTACAGCGCCGCCTCGACCCGTTCGCCCTGAGCAGGGACTGAGCTTGTCGAAGGCCCGTGCGTCGAAGGGCTGGTGAGCGAAGTCCCCATGCGAGCAGGGCTTCGACAGGCTCAACCCGAACGGGGGTCGGGGGTATTTCCCCACTCGAAATTCAACAGAGGCGAAATGTTCATCGTCAGTGCGGCGTTCATCAGGCTGCGTCGCCGCGTTTCGTCCCACCCCATGCGGCGTGCGGTGAGGCTGCAAACGGCCGAGGTGTGCAACGAGTGCGACACGCCATAGGCCTGCAGCCGACTCTGATCGTGGCGCAGGATTTGAAACAAGAGCCTGTCCGGGTACCGATCCGCCAGGTTCATCAAGAGGCCAGTGACTTCGTCGATCACCTGACCCCCCCACCTCCGGTGGCGCCAGCAGCATGGTATTCAAGCGCCCCTGAATCAGCCGCCATCGACTAAAGAAGGTGGCCTTCGGAGCACTCGGCACGTCACGCGCTCCGCCCGTGGCGCGCACTTCGACAGCATCGACAAACATGCCCCGGCTGAGCAGCGTCTGCACCATGGCGGCATCGGGGATGACAAAGCCTCGCGCAAGCAGAAGCTTGCCCTCCGCATCTCGCACTCCCCACGGCAGCGCCGAGCCGGGCTTGATCTGCCCAACCACTGCTTGTATCGGAAGTAGTTGCATAACACCTCGCATGAGATACGGTCGACATGACCCCACAACTGGCTTAGCGGCAAACCTGAGTGGGGACTTGATAGGACGGGTGTCCCCCTCCAATCTCAGGAGCGAAACCAGCCCGCTAAAGCAACCGGCATCATGCGCTTCCGCGAGTGATGTGTGGGCCGTAGAGCGCACGCCCGGCGGGCGACGCGCGAAAGGCGATTGGACTGTGCTGTAACTCAGCGCGCGCCGTTGACCACGGCGCGCACGAACTGCGCGGCGGTGTCGCTGAGGGTTTCGAGTTGATCGATGCGGTCGCGCTCGATCATCTCCAGCACCAGCTCGTTGATGCCGCCCACGATGGTGACGGCCAGCGCCTGGGGCAGGGGCGCGTGGGTGGCTGAAGGCTGGTTGACGACTTCCAAGATCAGCTCGGCCAGATGCTGGTTGACCCGCCGCCGCGCCGCCAGACCGACCGCGCCCAGGCCGAGGATGGCGACGAACAGCGTCTTCAGCAGCAGCGGGTTGCTCGCCAGGCAGGCAAAGTAGGCCCGCAGCGCCTGTTCGGCCTGCATCAGCGGGTCATGCGCGGGGTCGATGGCTTTGCGCAAAACTGACAAGGCCTGGCCGCTGGCCGCTTCATACAGCGCGATCAGGCACTCTTCCTTGGTGCTGAAGTGTTCGTAGAAGGTGCGGCGTGATACCCGCGCACCGCTGGCCAGGTCGGCGATGGTGGTGTCGGCATAACCCTTGTGGGCGACGGCCTCGGCCATGGCGTCGAGCAGGCGGCGGCGGCGGTGTTCGTTTTGGTTGTCGGGCGCAGGCATGCGGTTGTGCAAAAAGGAACCTGATGAGCGACGTACCTCAGTACCTCAGCCAAGCTCCGTTCGCCCTGACCCTTCGGTACCTCAGGACAGGGCAAGTCGAAGGGCTGCGCAAGGCTTCGATCCGCGAAGCGGACCCTGTCCTGAGCCTGTCGAAGGGTCAGCCCGAACGGTGGGTGGGGCAGAGCAGCTGAGCTTGGTCACTGATCAGGAAAAGGAATGAAAAGGAAGGAATGTAATCAAGCTGGTACTTGACAGTACCACAATGCCTTGGCACATTGGTGATCATTGGTACCGACCAGTACCAAGCTCAATCCACGAAAGACATTGCCATGACCGACCTCGTAGTGCGCCGCCTGCTGATCGATCTTGAAACCGCTGTGCCGCGCCGTTGGGCGGGCGGCGATGCCTTTGTCAGCGCCTTGTTCAACGCCTTGTCGATGAGCTTCCCGGTGGGCGAGCAGTTTTTCATCGACTCGCTGCGTGCGGGGGTCAAACAGTTGCCTGAGGCGGGGCGTGAACGTTACGCCGCCGAGGTGCAAGGCTTCATCGGGCAGGAGGCCACTCATCGGCGCATCCATGCGCTCTTCAATGGCCACCTCGACCGGCTCGGATACCAGAACACCTGGGAGGCCCGCATCACGCGGCGCACGCCGC
This sequence comes from Burkholderiales bacterium, assembly GCA_038241485.1. Taxonomy (GTDB): domain Bacteria; phylum Pseudomonadota; class Gammaproteobacteria; order Burkholderiales; family Burkholderiaceae_C; genus Rhizobacter. The sequence continues at coordinate 6,820 of JBBRFR010000138.1, read as the reverse complement.
TGTTTGACCAGGTCGACGCACGCCACGTGGTGGCGGTGACGGCTGCCACCGAGCACTTCACGGCCATCCTCGCCGAGTGGATGCTGGGCCATACCGAAGTGTTCGAAGGCGCCGAGCCGCGGCTTCGCACCATGTGGCTGTGGCACGCCTCTGAAGAGTCGGAACACCGCAGCACCGCCTTCGACATCTACCTGGCGCTGGGTGGCAGCCACGCGTGGCGCGTGAAGTGGTTTCGCCGCGTGACGATGCTGTTCCTGACCGACGTGCTGCGCCAGACGGTGCGCAACCTCTGGCATGACGGCGACCTGTTTCGCTTCAGCACCTGGCGCAGTGCGGCGCGAACGCTGTTTGGTCAAAACGGCCTGGTGCGTTGCACCTACAAGCCGTGGCGCGCGTACCTCAAGGCCGGCTTCCACCCGCGCCAGCAAGACGATGCACTGTCACGCGACTGGCTGCGCAGCAATGCGTCGCAGTTTTCCGAGGTGGGTCGTTAGACCGCCGACACCTCGACCGCCGCCCCACCCAGCACGGCGTTGCCCGACACCGGGTCGCGCAGGTTTTCGTCGAGCACGGTGTTGAGGTTGCTGCCCGGCCGCTGTGCGGCCAGGCTGAGCTGAGCGCCTGGCAGGTTGTGCCCCCATCCGTGCGGCAGGCTGATCACGCCTTGCATGATGGTGTCGCTGACCTCCACCTGCGCTTCGATGGCATGGCCGGCATGGCCCGCGATGCGCGCCTGGGCACCATCGACCAGCCCCAGGCGTTGGGCATCGGCCGGGTTCACCAAGGCGGTGCAGCGGAAGGGGCCCTTGGCGAGCAGCGGCAGGTTGTGCATCCAGCTGTTATTCGAGCGCACGTGGCGGCGGCCGATGATCACCATGTTGGCCGCGGGCTCATCGAGGGCGGCGAAAGCACGCGGCAGGTCGGCCGTCAGCAGGGGCGGGGCGAGCTCGATCTTGCCGCTGGGTGTGCGCAGCATCTCGGGCACACGCGGCTGCAGTTCACCGAGGTCGATGCCGCCGGGTGCGGCTTTCACCTTCGCAAGCGTCAAGCCGTCGGGGTTGCGGCCGAAACCGTCGCCGTAGGGCCCGTTGCGCAACGCGAGATCGACCCGGCGGTCGGGGCCGCTGTGTTTTGACAGCTCGGCCATCACTGCGCCCGCCTTCTCGCCAAAGCTGCGCTCCAGCTCGGCCATCAACATCGCGTCGTCGATCTGCTGCGGGTCGGCGGCGGCGCCCTTGCCCTGGAAGAGGCCAATCAGCTTGACCATCACCTGCCAGTCGCGCAAGTGCCCAACGGGTACGGGCAAGACCGGCGAGCTGAATCGCACGTGGTTGCGGTACTGGAACTGCTGCAGCGCGATGTCGTGGTGGCTCTCGTGCAGCGCTGACAAGCCGGGCAAGATCACGTCGGCATGGCGCGTGGTTTCGTTGAGATAGATGTCCAGGCTCAGCATGAAGTCGAGCTGGTCGAGCGCCTGCGCGAGCCGCGCGCCGTTGGGCGCCGAGAGAACCGGGTTGCTTGCGATCGTGATCAGCGCCTTCACCTGGCCCGGCCCCGGCGTTTCGATCTCTTCGGCCATGCAGCCGGTGGGCAACTCGCCAAACACTTCGGGTGCGCCGCTCACGCGCGAGCGGTGGCGCCCGGTGATGATGCCGCGACCAGAGCCTGCCATGCCCTCGGTGTTGGCGGAAAACGAAGCCGCCTTGGGGAACATCGCGCCACCAGGTTGGTCGAGGTGGCCGGTGAGCGCATTGAGCACGTCGATCAGCCAACTGGCGAGCGAGCCGAAGGTTTGCGTGCTGGTGCCGAAGCGGCCATAGACGGCGGCACGTGGGGCCTTTGCCAGCTCGCGGGTGAGCTCACGGATGGTCTCGGCAGCCATGCCGCAGCGCGTGGCCACCGCGTCGGCTGAAAACGGCTGCGCGGCGGCGCGCAGCTCATCGACGCCCGCCACGTGTTCGGCCAATGGCCCCAAGCGCACCAGACCTTCGGCAAACAGCGTGTGCACCATGCCCAGCAGCAGGTGCGCGTCACCGCCTGGGCGGATGGGCAGGTGGCGGTCGGCGATCTCGGCCGTTTCGGTACGGCGCGGGTCGATCACCACCAGCTTGCCGCCGCGGGCGCGCATGGCTTTGGCCTTGCCGCGGAAGTCGGGCACCGTCCACAGGCTGCCGTTGCTGGCCATCGGGTTGGCGCCGAGCATCAGCAGAAAGTCGCAGCGCTCGATGTCGGGCACGGGGATGGAGAGCCAGCTGCCAAACATCAGCCCGCTGGAGAGCTGCTTGGGCATCTGGTCAAGCGTGGAAGCGGAGAAGACGTTGTGTGAACCGAGCGACTTGAGCAGGCGGCCGGTGTAGAGCATCAGCCCGAGCCTGTGGCTGCTGGGGTTGCCGGCCGACACGGCGACTGCGTTGTTGCCATGTTCCTTGCGCAATGGCAGCAGGCGGCGCTCGATCTCGGTGAAGGCCTCATCCCAGCTGGCTTCAACGAACTTGCCGTCGCGTTTGATCAGCGGCGTGCGCAGGCGGTCCGGGTCTTCGTGCAGGTCTTTGAGCGCCACGCCCTTGGGGCAAAGGTAGCCCTTGCTGAACCCATCACTCTCTTGCCCGCGGATGGCAATGACCTTGCCGCTTTCCACATGCACGTCGAGCCCGCAACAGGCCTCGCAGACGGGGCAGATGCGATGGGCAATGGTCGATGTCATTTGTGTCTCCTGTGGGCTCCCGGTTATGGCTGCTGCGCGGCGTTTTGTCCGTCACTCAGGCGACGCAAGGCATCGGCGGTGAAAGTGTCGGCTGGGAAAAACATCTCCAGCGCCAGCTCCGACAAGGTGATGTCGACCGGCGTGCCGAAAACCGTGATGGTGCTGATGAACGACAGCACGCCCATCGCCGTGCGCAGCTGCAGCGGCAAGGCCACGGCGTTGTGGGCAATCGCCTCGTAGGGCTCGTCGTCGGGTGGAGCGGGGTAACTTTGCAGCTCTTCGAGCAGAGCGGCCAGCACCGGGTCGGCGCTGACGGCAATCTGGTGGCGCAGGCGTTCGAAGAGGTGGGTGCGCCAGGCGGAGAGGTTGACGATTTTTGGCGCCATGCCGTTGGGGTGCAGGCTCAGGCGCAGCACATTGAGCGGAGGCGTCATCAACTCGGGCGCAATGCCTTCCATCAGCGCGAGCACCGGGCGGTTGTGCGACAGCATGTTCCAGTGCCGGTCCACCGCCAGCGCGGGGTAGGGTTCGTGGGCGCGCAGCACCAGGTCCACCGCCTCGCGCGCTGCCTGCAAGGCTGGGTCGTCGAGAGTGCGTTCGCGGTAGATCGGCGCGTAGCCGGCGGCGGCCAACAAGGTGTTGCGCTCACGCAGCGGCACCTCGAGTTGCTCAGCCAGGTGCAGCACCATTGCGCGGCTTGGCGCTGCGCGGCCGGTTTCCACATAGCTCAGGTGGCGGGTGGAGATGTCGGCGTCGAGCGAGAGATCGAGCTGGCTCAGGCGGCGGCGCTGGCGCCACTCACGCAGCAGGGCGCCGATCGGTTGTGCGGGCTGGGCCAGAGCGGGGGCAAGGGCAGGAGCGGTTTGCATGGCGCCGACGATAAACCAGGCGGAGTGCATCTTCCATGACCTCGCAGGTCATCGACCTGGGGCCGGTGACTGGCGAATGATCCGGCCCGTGCCGCCGCAACCGCGGGGGTTTTCAACCGGAGATGCTCATGTCACACGTTTCTGTTTCCACATTTCTGCGGCGCGTTCTTCTGGCCGACGCCGTGTTGAGTCTCCCCAGCGGCGCGGCCATGGCGCTCGGTGGTAGTTTGCTCGCACCCTGGCTGGGCTTGCCGGCCTGGTTGCTGGTGGCCGGCGGTGTCGCCTTGGTGGCTTATGCGGTCCTGCTGTTCTGGATGGAGGGGCGCCCGTTCGTGCCGCGGGCAGCGCTGTGGGTGTTCATCGGGTTCAACCTGGTCTGGGCGATTGACTGCGTGGCCATTGCAGCCGGCGTGTGGTTCGCACCCACGCCGCTGGGCCTGGCCTTCCTGGGCATGCACGTGCTCGCGGGGCTGGTGTTTGCCGAGCTGCAGTTCATGGGGCTGCGCCGTGACAGCACAGCCCGCTCTGGGCAGCATCAGCTCGCGTAGTCGGCGATTGGCACGCAGCTGCAGAAGAGGTTGCGGTCGCCGTAGACGTTGTCGACGCGGCCGACCGGCGCCCAGTACTTTTGCTGGCGCAGGCTCTTGACCGGGAAGGCCGCTTCTTCGCGCGAGTAGGGGTGCGGCCATTCCGACTTGAGCAGCGCCGCCGTGGTGTGTGGCGCGGCTTTCAGCGGGTTGTCTTCGCGCGGCCAGCTGCCTTGCTCTACTTTTCGAATCTCTTCGCGGATGGCGATCATCGCGTTGCAAAAACGATCGAGTTCGACCAAGGGCTCGCTCTCGGTGGGCTCCACCATCAGCGTGCCGGCGACGGGGAAGCTCAGCGTGGGCGCGTGAAAGCCGTAGTCGATGAGGCGCTTGGCCACGTCTTCGGCGCTGATGCCCGAGCTGTCTTTGAGCGGGCGCAGGTCGAGAATGCACTCGTGCGCCACGCCGCCGCCCTTCACGCCAGCGATGTTGCCGCTGTAGTGGATGTCGTAGTGGTCGGCCAGGCGCGCGGCGATGTAGTTGGCGCTCAGAATCGCGATTTCGGTGGCACTCTTCAGGCCGTCGGCGCCCATCATGCGCACGTACATCCAGCTGATGGGCAACACGGCAGCATTGCCGAGCGGGGCCGCACTGATGGCGCCAACTTGCTGGTCGGTGCCGATGCCTGCACTTCGGTGCGCTGGCAAGTAGGGCACCAGGTCGGCCACCACGCACACCGGGCCCACACCCGGGCCGCCACCGCCATGTGGAATGCAGAAGGTCTTGTGCAAGTTGAGGTGGCTCACGTCGCCACCAAATTCGCCCGGCGCGGCCACGCCCACCAGCGCGTTCATGTTGGCGCCGTCCACATAAACCCGCCCGCCGTGCTGGTGCGCCAGGGCGCACAGCTCCTTCACCCGCGTCTCGAACACGCCGTAGGTGGAGGGGTAGGTGATCATCACGCACGACAACTTGTCGCTGTGTTGCTCGCACTTGGCTTTGAGGTCAACGAGGTCGACATTGCCGTCTTCATCGCACTTGGTCACCACCACCTGCAGGCCCGCCATCTGCGCGCTGGCGGGGTTGGTGCCGTGCGCCGACTCGGGGATCAGGCAGATGTTGCGGTGGCCTTGGCCCTGGGCTTCGTGATACGCCTTGATGACCAGCAGGCCGGCGTATTCACCCTGCGAGCCGGCGTTCGGCTGCAGGCTGATGCCGGCGTAGCCGGTGGCTTGGCAGAGCCAGTCGCGCAGTTGTTTGTCGAGGTCGGCATAACCTTGCAGCTGCTCTTGCGGCGCGAAGGGGTGCACGTTGGCGAACTCGGCCCAGGTGATGGGGATCATCTCGCTGGTGGCGTTGAGCTTCATGGTGCACGAGCCCAGCGGGATCATGCTGCGGTCGAGCGCCAGGTCTTTGTCTGACAGGCTGCGGATGTAGCGCAGCATTTCGGTCTCGGAGTGGTGGGTGTTGAACACCGGGTGCGTGAGGAAGGAGCTGCTGCGCAGCTGGCCCGCGGGGATGCGCGGCGCAATGCCTTTCTCGAACTTCTCGAACGACGAGCCGGCGCGGCCGAAGAGCGTCCACAGGGCGCGGATGTCGTCACGCGTGCTGGTCTCGTCGAGCGTGATGCCCACCGAGCTGGCCGAGGCACGGCGCAGGTTGAAGCCGGCGGCGCGTGCGGCCGTCAGGACTTGCTCGGTCTTGTCGCCGGTGCTCACCTGCAGGGTATCGAAGCTCGCGCTCTGGGCCAGCGGCGCGCCCAGTTCTTCGAGGCCGGCGGCCAAGATGGCGGTGTAGCTCGCCACACGTTGTGCGATGCGCTTGAGGCCTGCCGGCCCGTGATACACGGCGTACATGCTGGCAATGACGGCCGGCAGCACCTGCGCCGTGCAGATGTTCGAGGTGGCCTTCTCGCGGCGGATGTGTTGCTCGCGTGTTTGCAGTGCCAGCCGGTAGGCGGGGTTGCCGTGTGAATCGACGCTCACGCCGACCAGGCGGCCGGGCATGGAGCGCTTGAACTCGTCTTTGGTGGCCATGTAGGCGGCGTGCGGGCCGCCGTTGCCCATGGGCATGCCGAAGCGCTGGGTGTTGCCCACTGCAATGTCGGCGCCCATCTCGCCGGGCGGGGTGATCAGTGTCAGCGCCAGCAGGTCGGCGGCGACGATGGCGAGGCCGCCGGCGGCGTGCACGCTGTCGATCACGGGTTGGAGGTCACGCACCACACCGTTGACGCCGGGGTACTGGAACAGCGCGGCAAAGGCCTGCGCGCGGGCAGCGTCGCCGGCAGGGCCCGTGACCACGCTGATGCCCAGCGGCCGGGCGCGTGTTTGCACCACCTCCAGCGTTTGTGGCAGCACGTCGTCGGCCACGAAAAAGGTCGTCGATTTGCTCTTGCCTACGCGCATGGCGAGCGTCATGGCTTCGGCGGCGGCGGTGGCTTCGTCGAGCATCGACGAGCCGGCGATGGCCAGGCCGGTGAGGTCGCAGACCATGGTCTGGAAGTTGATCAGCGCTTCCATGCGGCCTTGCGAAATCTCGGCCTGGTAAGGCGTGTAGGCGGTGTACCAGGCGGGGTTCTCGAGGATGTTGCGCAAAATCACACCGGGCGTGAACGTGTCGTAATACCCTTGGCCGATGTAGCTTTTGAACACCTTGTTTTTGCCGGCAATGGCCTTGAGTTCAGCCAGTGCGGCGGCTTCGGTGATGGCCGATGGGATGTC
>JBBRFR010000137.1:0-9215 GCA_038241485.1 Burkholderiales bacterium | reverse complement strand
CGCAGCACCTCTGGCGTTCAGAAAGTGGTGCGTTTGCTGGAGATCATCAGTGAAGATGAACTGGCGAACATGTTGCCCCAGCCTGCACCTGCCGACGTCAAAAAATAACTGGATGCAGTGAGCCGTGTGACGGCGCTTACTTGAGCCGCTTGATCAGGCTCGATGTGTCCCAGCGCTGACCGCCCAGCGCCTGCACGTCGGCATAAAACTGATCGACCAGGGCCGTCACGGGCAGGCGCGCACCATTGCGCTTGGCCTCGTCGAGCACCAAGCCCAGGTCCTTGCGCATCCAGTCCACCGCAAAGCCAAAGTCGAACTTACCGTCGACCATGGTCGAACCGCGGTTGTCCATTTGCCAACTCTGTGCGGCGCCCTTACCGATGACGCCCAGCACGGCCTTCATGTCCAGCCCCGCCTTCTCGCCAAAGGCCACCGCCTCGGCCAGGCCTTGCACCAGGCCGGCAATGCAAATCTGGTTGACCATCTTGGCGAGCTGGCCCGAACCACTCTCGCCGAGCAAGGTAACGGCCTTCGAAAACGCCATCGCCACCGGCGCAATCGTGGAAAAAGCTGCCGCGTCACCACCGCACATCACCGTGAGCGCGCCGTTGACGGCGCCCAGGTTGCCACCCGACACCGGCGCGTCGATGAACTGCAGGCCCAGCTGGCGTGCTTCGGTGCTCAACTCACGCGCCACCTCGGCCGATGCGGTGGTGTGGTCGACGAAGATGGCGCCAGGCTTCATGCCGACGAAGGCACCACGCTCGCCGGCGGTCACCGCACGAAGGTCATGGTCGTTGCCCACGCAAGCAAACACGATGTCGGCACCCTTGGCCGCCGCCTCGGGCGTGGCGTCACTCGCGCCACCGTATTCACCAACCCACTTCGCCGCCTTCGCGGCGGTGCGGTTGTAGACCGTCACCTGGTGGCCGGCGCGCTGCAAGTGGCCCGCCATCGGGTAGCCCATGACGCCAAGACCCAGGAAGGCCAGCCGGCGAGGCGGAACAACGTCGTAGGTTCTGGTGCTCATATCCGCCTTCAAGCAAGCGAAGCGACTGGAGGGCCCATCAAACGATAGTCAGGTGTTCGGTGCCCGCGGACAAGTCGGAGTTGCGCGCCCGGTTGCTGTTGAGCTTGATCTGCAGCCGCAGGTCGTTCACCGAGTCGGCGTTGCGCAGCGCATCTTCGAACGTGACCATGTGGTTTTCGTACAGGTCAAACAGCGCCTGGTCGAAGGTCTGCATGCCCAGCTCACGCGACTTCTTCATGATCTCTTTGATCTCGGCCACCTCGCCCTTGAAGATCATGTCGGAGATCAGTGGCGTGTTGAGCAAGATCTCGACCGCGGCAACCCGCCCACGGCCTTCTTGGCGCGGCAACAGGCGCTGCGACACCAGGCTCTTCAGGTTGAGCGACAAGTCCATCAGCAACTGGGCGCGCCGCTCTTCGGGGAAGAAGTTGATGATGCGGTCGAGCGCCTGGTTGGCGCTATTGGCGTGCAGCGTGGCCATGCACAGGTGGCCGGTTTCGGCAAAGGCCACGGCGTGCTCCATGGTCTCGCGGTCACGAATTTCGCCCATCAGGATCACGTCGGGCGCCTGACGCAGCGTGTTCTTCAGCGCCTGGCCCCAGCCTTCGGTGTCGATGCCCACCTCACGCTGGGTGATGATGCAGTTTTTGTGCGGGTGAACGAACTCGACCGGGTCTTCGATGGTGATGATGTGGCCATACGAGTTTTCGTTGCGGAAGTCGACCATCGCCGCCAGCGAGGTGCTCTTGCCCGAGCCGGTGGCGCCCACGAAGATGACCAGGCCACGTTTGGTCATGGTCACGTCTTTGAGCACCTGCGGCAGGTTCAGACCGTCGATGGTCGGCAGGGTCTGTGGGATCGTCCGCAGCACCAGGCCCACGTGACCTTGCTGCACAAAGGCGTTGACGCGGAAGCGCCCGATGCCCTGCGGCGAGATCGCGAAGTTGCACTCCTTGGTGCGCTCGAACTCGGCGGCCTGCTTGTCGTTCATCACCGAGCGGGTGAGAGCCAGCGTGTGCTGGCTGGTCAGCGGCTGCGGCGACACCTTGGTCACCTTGCCGTCGACCTTGATCGCGGGCGGAAAATCTGCCGTGAGGAACAAGTCAGAACCGTTGCGCGACACCATCAGGCGCAGCAGGTCGTTGACGAATTTGGATGCCTGGTCTCTTTCCATAAGTCCTTCTTTCTGCGGCTTAGTTGCTCGACAAGAGAGCACTCAGGCGCGCGCTGACCTGTCGCAAACGCAACGACAGGCGCCGCGACAGCGAGGCCAACAAGGCCAGGCCGAGCCGCGGCTCGTTCATGATCATCTCATCCAGGCGCTGGGCGTCCACCACCGCCAACGAGCATGGTGTCAGTGTGGTGCACGCCGAGAAGCGAGCCCCTGCGTCGAGCAGAGACATTTCACCCAGCATATCGCCGGCCCGCGCCTCGGCCAAGCGGGCGCGGCCGCCCCAGGGCTGAATGCGGTCGACCGCCAGCGTGCCTTCGAGCACGATCAGCATGTAGTCGCCCTGCTCATCTTGCCCAATCACCTCTTGGTTGACGGGGACGGTGACGAACTGCAGGTACTGGCTCATGCGCTGCAGCTCGGTGGGGCCCAGGGCCGCCACGTAGCGGTCGGCGCCCCAAAGCTTGGCGAACAGGGGCTCGGCGAGCTTGCGATCGAGCGGCTGGGCGCCAACTTCTTTGGCGCGGTTGAGCCAGGTGGCAAGCGCCTGAGCCTCGTCGCCCCGCTCCGAGAACTGGGTGGAGAAAAAGCCCGAATCGGCCGAGTTGTCACCACCCGCGGACTCAGCACCGCCCGCGCCGCGCTTGAGTCGATCAAACAGTTTCTTCACGGCTTAGGCCCTCGCTCCGCTTTGAGGAAGGCACGTGTCAGCCGGGGAAGTTTTCCGGAAACTTGGCTTTGGCGCGCGCCTCGGCCGGTGCAATGATGTTGCGACGCACCAAGTCAGAGAGGTTCTGGTCGAGCGTCTGCATGCCCATGGTGTTGCCGGTCTGGATCGACGAGTACATCTGCGCGATTTTGTTTTCGCGGATCAGGTTTCGGATGGCCGCCGTGCCCAGCATGATCTCGTGCGCTGCCACTCGGCCGCTGCCGTCTTTCAGTTTGCAAAGGCTTTGCGAGATCACGCCGATCAATGACTCCGACAGCATCGAGCGCACCATTTCCTTTTCAGCCGCCGGGAACACGTCGACCACACGGTCGATGGTCTTGGCGGCCGAGCTGGTGTGCAACGTGCCGAACACCAAGTGACCGGTTTCAGCCGCAGTCAGCGCCAGGCGGATGGTTTCCAGGTCGCGCATTTCGCCCACCAAGATGGCGTCGGGGTCTTCGCGCAGTGCCGAGCGCAAGGCGTTGGCAAAGCTCAGTGTGTGCGGGCCGACCTCGCGCTGGTTGATCAGGCACTTCTTGGACTCGTGCACAAACTCGATCGGGTCTTCGACCGTTAGCACGTGGCCGTATTCGTTTTCGTTCAGGTGGTTGACCATCGCCGCCAGCGTGGTCGACTTGCCCGAGCCGGTGGGGCCGGTGCATAACACCAGGCCACGCGGTTTCAGCGCCAGCTCGGCAAAGATCTTTGGCGTATTCAGCTGCTCGAGCGTCAGGATCTTCGAGGGAATGGTCCGGAACACCGCGCCCGCGCCGCGGTTCTGGTTGAACGCGTTGACGCGAAACCGCGCCAGGCCCTGGATCTCGAACGAGAAGTCGCACTCCAGCGTTTCTTCATACGCCTTGCGCTGGGAGTCGTTCATGATGTCGTAGACCATCTCGTGCACCTGCTTGTGCTCGAGCGGGTCGACGTTGATGCGACGCACATCGCCGTGCACACGGATCATCGGCGGCAGGCCGGCGGACAAGTGCAAGTCAGACGCTTTGTTCTTGACTGAAAACGCCAGCAGTTGGGTGATGTCCATGTGTCTCTTCGTGGGGGTTGGGCCCGCATGCAGCGTGGCCAGGCGCCACTGATATAGGCTCGCAGGATTATGGCGACGATTGCAGCGAACATACAACAAGTGCGCAGCCGCATCGCGCAGGCCTGTGCAGCGGCGCAACGACCCGTGCAAAGCGTCACGCTGCTAAGCGTAAGCAAAACTTTCAGCGCCGAAGCGGCGCGTGAAGCCTTTGCGGCCGGCGAGCGCTGCTTCGGCGAAAACTATGTGCAGGAAGGTCTCGACAAGATCGCCGCGCTGGCCGACTTGCGCACGCAGATCGAGTGGCACCTGATCGGCCCCTTGCAAAGCAACAAGACGCGTGTGGTGGCCGAACATTTCGACTGGGTGCACAGCGTGGAGAGACTGAAGATCGCCGAACGATTGAACGAACAACGCCCCGCCCACTTGCCACCGCTGCAGGTCTGCCTGCAGGTCAACATCAGCGGTGAGGCCAGCAAAAGTGGCGTGGCGCCGGCCGAAGTGCCCACGCTGGCCCACGCGGTGGCGGCGCTGCCACGCCTGCGCTTGCGCGGGCTGATGGCGATCCCCGAGCCCGACACGGGTGCCGCGCCGCACCGGGCTTTGCACAACTTGCTCAAGCGGCTGCAGGGCGAAGGCCTGCCGCTCGACACCTTGTCGATGGGCATGAGCGCCGACCTGGAAACCGCCATTGCCGAAGGGGCCACGCTGGTGCGTGTGGGCACGGCGATCTTTGGCGGGCGCTGAGGCATTGGCCGAGTTTTTGGCGGTTATGCCTGGCTGTTTTGGCGATTAATCCAAGTTGCAAACAGATACCTTGGCGACTTGTTCAGCACCACTCCAAGCAACCATGTCTGCGCCTCAAGCCCGTTTGCCCTCGCCCTACCGCCCTGAAAACGAGGTGCTGTCCAGCCTGCTGGGCTCGTTGACGGGCCAGCTCGATTGGCCCGCTGCCCTGCACACCGCGCGGCCCTGGGTGCAAGCGGTGCGCGACAAACCGGCCCCGTTTTGGGCCATGGAGTCGCTGTTGCGTGAGTACCCGATTGCAAGCAGCGAGGGCCTGGCGTTGATGCGCTTGGCCGAAGCCCTGCTGCGCGTGCCCGACACCGAAACCGCCGTCGCCTTGACCGCCGACCAGCTGGGCAGCGCCTCGTTCAACGCGCACGCTGATGAGCCCCACAAAAGCGCTCACAAGAGCGCGCACAAGATGTTGGCCAGCCTGTCGGCCAGCGCGATCACGCTGTCGAAAAAAATGCTGCCCGATGCACCAGGCGAGACCGGCCTGCTCAAGCGCCTAGGCGCGCAAACCGTGGTCGCGGCCACGGTGCGGGCCATTCAGCTGCTGGGTCGGCAGTTTGTGCTCGGCCGCTCGATTCAAGAAGCCATGCGCGAGGCGGATTCGGCACGCGGGCAACACAACGCGCTGCGTTTCAGCTACGACATGCTGGGCGAAGGCGCGCGCACCGAGGCCGACGCGCAGCGCTACCTCGCTTCGTACCTGAACGCCATCGAGGCGATTGCCGGTGGCCGCGTGGCAGGCGACCCGACCGCCGCCGACGGCATCTCGATCAAGCTGAGCGCGCTCTTCTCGCGCTACGAAGACGGCCAACGCGAGCGTGTGTTCAACGAGCTGCTGCCGAGGGTGTGGCAGCTGATCGAGAGCGCCGCGCAGGCCAACATCAACCTCACCATCGACGCCGAAGAAAGTGACCGGCTGGAGCTTTCGCTCGACGTGCTGGACACGCTGGCCGAGCGCATTGCCAGCCACTTCCCACAATGGCAAGGCTTCGGCCTCGCGGTGCAGGCTTACCAGACACGCGCCTTGCAGGTGGTGGATAACGTGGCCCGCATCGCCCGCCGCCACGGCCTGCGGTTTATGGTGCGTTTGGTCAAGGGCGCTTACTGGGACGGCGAGATCAAACGTGCGCAGGAGCTGGGGTTGAGCGGCTACCCGGTGTTCACCCACAAGCACCACACCGACATCTCCTACCTCGCCTGCGCACAGGCGTTGCTCGTGCACGCCGATGTGATCTACCCGCAGTTTGCGACCCACAACGCCGGCACCATCGCGGCCATCTTGCAGATGGCGAAACAGCACCACGCCGCCTTCGAGCTGCAGCGCCTGCACGGCATGGGCGAGGGGGTGTACCGCGAGGTGATGAAAGACACGCACATCCCCGTGCGCGTCTACGCCCCGGTGGGCGTGCACCGCGACCTGCTGGCCTACCTGGTGCGCCGGCTGTTGGAGAACGGCGCCAACTCGTCGTTTGTGCACCAGCTCACCGACGACGCGGTCGACGTCGATCTGCTGCTGGCGTCACCTCTGAACCCGGCCGACGCGCCCTCGCTTGCCCTGCCGCAGGCGCTCTACGGCCCCGGCCGCGCAAACTCGCGCGGCGTCGACCTGGCCTGCCTCGCCGAACGGGCGCCGTTGGAGCAGGCCATGCAATCCACCCGCATCGAACGGGTGCCGTTGGCAACACCGAACGATGTGGCCGGGGCCATGGCCCGCCTGCACCACGGCTTTGCTGCCTGGAACCACACGCCACTCGCCGAGCGTGCCGACGTGTTGCGCCGCGCGGCCGATGCGCTGGAGGCCCGCCTGCCCGAGTTCTGCGGCCTGCTGGTCAAAGAGGCGCACAAGACCCTCGGCGACTGTGTGGCCGAGGTGCGCGAAGCGGTCGACTTCTGCCGCTACTACGCCGACCAGGCCCAAGCGCGGCTGGCTCCGCAAGCCCTGCCCGGCCCCACCGGCGAGAGCAACGAGCTGCGCCTGCATGGGCGCGGTGTGTTCGTCTGCATCAGCCCGTGGAACTTCCCGCTCGCCATCTTTGCCGGCCAGGTGGTGGCCGCACTCGTCGCCGGCAACAGCGTGGCGGCCAAACCGGCCGAACAAACCCCTGCCGTGGCGCAGCGCATGGTGGCCCTGCTGCACGCCGCCGGTGTGCCCAACGATGTGCTGGTGCTGCTGCACGGCCCGGGCGAGACCATCGGCGCAGCCTTGGTGGCCCACGCTCACACGGCCGGCGTGTGTTTCACCGGCTCCACGGCAGTGGCCAAGCTCATCAACCGCGCACTGGCCGCCAAAGACGGTGCCATCGTGCCGCTGATCGCCGAAACCGGCGGCATCAACGCGATGGTGGTCGACAGCAGCGCGCTGCCCGAGCAGGTGACCGACGCGGTGGTGCAAAGCGCCTTCCGCTCGGCCGGCCAGCGCTGCTCGGCGCTGCGCCTGCTGTGTGTGCATGAGGGCATTGCCGATGGGGTGATCGAGATGATCCGCGGTGCACTGAACGAGTTGCGTGTCGACGACCCGGCGTTGCTCGCAACAGACGTCGGCCCGGTGATCGACGACGAAGCGTTCAAGGGCATCCACCGCCACATCGCCCGCCTGCACCAGGAGGCGGTGCTGATCGGCAGCGCGCCCGCAAGCGACGCCCTGCCGCGCCTCGTCGCTCCCATCGCCTTCGAACTCCCACACATCGCCGACGTCAAGCAAGAGATCTTCGGCCCGGTGCTGCACGTGGTGCGCTGGAGAGGTGACGTGAACGAGGTCATCAACCAGATCAACGCACTCGGCTACGGCCTCACGTTGGGCATTCAAACGCGCATCGACAGCCGCGCGCTGCGGCTCGCGCAGGCCGCACGCATCGGCAACGTCTACGTCAACCGCAACATGATCGGTGCCGTGGTCGGTGTGCAGCCCTTCGGTGGCGAAGGCTTGAGCGGCACCGGCCCGAAAGCCGGCGGGCCGCACTACCTCTACCGCTTTTGCGCCGAACAAACGCTCACCATCAACACCGCCGCGGCCGGTGGCAACGCCGCGCTGCTGGCCGGAACTTCTACACTGCCTGCATGAACACCATTGCATTCATCGGCGGCGGCAACATGGCCAGCGCCATCATCGGCGGCCTGCTCAAAAGTGGGCGTTCGCCGGGCGACATCTTGGTGCTGGAGCCCAACGCCGAGCAGCGCTCACGGCTGCAACGCGACCTCTCGGTCATCACGCTCGAAGCGCCCGGCTCGGTGCTGCAACGTGCGGGCATCGTGGTGTGGGCCATCAAACCGCAAAACTTCAAGTCCGCGGCCGAGGCCAACCTGCCTCACATCGACAAGGCCCTGCAGTTCAGCGTGATGGCCGGCATCCGCAGCGACGACATGGCCAAGGCACTCGGCAGCCAGCGCATCGTGCGCTCGATGCCCAACACCCCCGCGCTCATCGGCCAGGGCATCGCCGGGTTGTATGCGCGGCCTGCCGTGACCGCCCTCGAACGCAAGGAAATCGAGCGCCTGCTCGCGCCCACCGGCCGCACGCTGTGGGTCAACGCCGAAGCCGACCTCGACGCCGTCACCGCGCTCTCGGGTTCGGGCCCGGCGTATGTCTTCTATTTTGTCGAGGCGATGATGCAGGCCGCGGTGGAGATGGGCCTGAGCGAAGAACAAGGCCAACAACTGGCACTCGCCACCTTCTCGGGCTCGGCCGCCTTGGCACAGGGCTCAGCTGAAACGCCCGCCGTGCTGCGCGAACGTGTCACCTCCAAGGGCGGCACCACTTACGCCGCACTCACCTCGATGGAAGCCAGCGGCGTCAAACCCGCCATCGTCAAGGCCCTCAAAGCCGCGCAGCGCCGCGCCATCGAACTCGGCGACGAATTCGGCCGCTGACACCGCTGCACTATGCCCACGGTCATGCAAAGGCAGCATGGCCGTCGGGTGAAATCACGAGCCGGCAGGCCTACAGTCTCCCCCCATGCCAGCGCCACGCATCACGAGTGCGCCGCGCCGCTGCCATGCCCCCATCCACGGAGACCGATCCCATGAGCTTCCTGTCCTACGTCACCCCGAGCGCCACCAGCCCTTGGCACACCTATCTTTCGCAAGTCGACCGGGTGTTGCCCTACCTGGGCCACCTGGCGCACTGGTCTGAAACCCTGAAGCGCCCCAAGCGTGCGCTGATCGTCGACGTGCCGATCGAGATGGACGACGGGCGTGTGGCCCACTTTGAGGGCTACCGTGTGCAGCACAACCTGTCTCGCGGCCCCGGCAAGGGGGGCGTGCGCTACCACCCCGACGTGACGCTCGAAGAAGTGATGGCGCTCGCCGCCTGGATGACGGTGAAGTGCGCCGCGGTCAACCTGCCCTACGGCGGCGCCAAGGGCGGCATCCGCGTCGACCCGAAGACACTCTCGCAAAAAGAGCTGGAGCGCATGACGCGCCGCTACACCAGCGAGATCGGCATCATCATCGGCCCGCAGCGCGACATCCC
>JBBRFR010000136.1:0-9225 GCA_038241485.1 Burkholderiales bacterium | reverse complement strand
CAGTCGTTGCGCCATTGGCCTGTGACCGAAAGACCTTCGACGGCCGAGCGGAAATTCTCCCGGTGCCCGTTGCTCGTGCGGCGGTTGCCTGCGACGTCGAGCGAAAACCCGCCGTTGACGATGGTGCCGCCAGCACGCGCCTCAGCCAGTGACTGGCTGCCGATCCCCATGTAGGCCTGGCCGCCCGTGACAGCCTTGCCGCTGGCCGCCTTGGTGATGATGACGATGGCGCCGCCGGTCGCGCCTTCGCCGTAAAGCACCGCCGCGCTGCCGCGGATCACCTCGATGCGCTCCACGGAATCAATCGGAATGCCCGCCAGCCGCGTGCCCCCCAAGTCGGACTCACTGATGCGCACGCCGTCGACGGTGACGACCTGGTTGCTGCCGGCGGTGGAGCCAAAACCACGCAGGTCGAGGCCGTAGTCGCCGCCGCCATAGAAATCGAGCTTGCCGGGGATGCCCAGCAACTTCATCAAAGCTTCGTTGACGGTGGAGACACCCGCATCGCGCATGTCGTCGGCGGTGATCACACTCACCCCGAACGGCAAGGTGCTGGCATCCTGGGCAAAGCGTGTCGCCGTGACAAGCACAGGCGGCAGTGTCGCCGCAGCCGACAGGGTTTGAGCTGCCGTTGCACCCGAGGCGGACGCAAGAACGGAAACGGCGAACACGGCGATTGGCGTGCGCCCGGAAAAAAGAGAAGTCATGAATGCTCACGGAACAAGTCGTGCGCGCCGGCTTCCCCGCCAGTGCGCACCTCATGGCATGCGGCACGCCGCACACCCCCTGTTGGCCGGTATCCGGGCTGGCAGACATCCCATGAGAACCTTCCCAGCGCCGCAAAGCGCCAGTGGTGTATGCACATGAGTGAGAGCCTTGAGGCTCTCGTCTGCTTACCGTTGCGGGGGCAGCGCAGGTGGGTTTTCAGCCGTGGGGGCTGAACGACCTCTGCTTCCCGTTTAACTGTGCCGATGTGAAAACCGGCACGGGCACCAACACTTGGGATTGTAAGCAGCCCCGTATGCCACCCTACAATGAACCATTCGCAACCCCCCCAGGGCGCCATGTCGAAGACCCAAGAACTCGCGGATCGCGTAGAGCGCTTGCTGCTGCGGCATGAAGAACTCAAGCGCACCAACGAATTGCTGGAGCAGCAACTGGCTGGGCTGACCCATGAGCGCGACAACCTGCGTTCGCGCCTGAATGCCGCTCGTAGCCGCATCGATGCGCTGCTCGAACGCCTGCCCGTCGACGCACCCGTGAGCAGCCGCACCGAAGGGGACACCCCATGACCATGAAGCAAATGGAAGTGAGCATCATGGGCCAGAGTTATGTGCTCGGTTGCCCCGAAGGCGGTGAGGTCTCGCTGCTTGAAGCGGTGAGCAGCGTCGACCGCGAGATGAGCACCATCCGTGACAGTGGCCGCGTCAAGGCGCGTGAGCGCATCGCGGTGCTCGCCGCCCTGAACCTGGCCTACGCGTTGGCCGAACGCCCACTGGCCAAGCCGGCCACCACAGGCAGCAGCAACAGCAGCAGCGAACTGGACATTGACGCACTGATCCAGCGGCTCGATCAAGCCCTTGGCGCAGACGGTCAATTGCTCTGAAAACATCGCGTCTCTCCGACGCTCGCGCTTAGAATCAAAGCGTCCGTTACGTTCGCGTGAGTCTTATATTTCCTTGAACCGATGCTCGCAAGAGCCAGGGCTTGGAACATCGCTCGGCAGGTGTGATCGTCTCGCGTCAGATGAACCCGAAGCCCCGCTGACCTCGCCCACCTGAACTGCCTGGGTTCAGGAATGCGGCTCACGGTTCGTGACGGACACCTAACACGATGCAACCCGGCGCACGCGCCCGAGCGCCCGGCGGCCGAGGGGCTGACATGATCCAGTTCTGGTTGATGAAGAGCGAGCCGGGCGAGTGTTCAATCGATGACCTCGCCGCTGCGCCAAAAAAGACGGTTCCCTGGTTCGGCGTGCGCAACTACCAGGCGCGCAATTACATGCGCGACGAGATGCGTGTGGGCGACGGGGTGTTGTTCTATCACTCCTCCTGCCCCGAGCCCGGCGTCGCCGGCTTGGCCACGGTGGCGAGCGCGCCCTACCCCGACGAGACGCAGTTCGACCCCAAGAGCCACTACTTCGACGCCAAGTCGGCGCCCGACAAGCCTCGCTGGAGCCTGGTCGACGTGAAGCTGGAACGCAAGACGCAATTGTTGTCGCTTGCCGAGATGCGCAAGACACCTGCACTGGCCACGATGGTGGTGCTGAAGCCAGGCAACCGCCTGTCGATCACGCCTGTGGCGCCCGCCGAGTGGAAGGCCATCACCCAGCTGCTGTAGTCAAGCCTCGAAGCGGATGCTGGCCAGCGTGACGTGGTTGCCGCCACGCTTCTGTGCCTGCGCCAAGGCGGTGTCGGCGGCTTGCAGCAGGTCTTCCTGGGTGTGAGCGGTGTGCGGAAAGCTGGCCACGCCCATCGACACGGTAAAGCCCAGATCTTGCCCGTTGAGCATCACGATCTGGGTCGCACACTGGCGGCGCAAACCCTCCATGCGTGCGTGCGCCGTGGCCAGGCCCACGCCCGACAGCAGCACAGCGAAGCGTTCTTCACTCAATCGGCATGACGCGTCCATGGCGCGGGTGCCGCTGCGCAAGAGACGCCCCAGGGCCTCGAGCACGCGGGCTCGCGCCTCGGCGCCAGAGGCACGCGCGGCGTCACTGAGCGGATCTAGCGCCACAGACACCAGCGCAAATTCGCGGTGCTCGCGTGACGAGAGGTCGACCTCACGGCGCAACTGGTCGTCGAAGTGGCCACGTTGGTACAGGCCGGTCACGCTGTCGCGCAAGCCTGAATCCTGCATGTCGCGGCGCAGGGCCTCATTGGCCTGCTGTTGCTCTTCGAGCTGGCGCAGGGCGAGCTGCAACTGAACCTCGCCCTGGCGTTGTGCGGTGACATCAAGCCAGATGCTGCACACGTAGCGCGCCGCGCTGCCGTCGGCTGCGGCCAGTGGCAAACGGGTGACCGTGAACTCGCGGCGCACACCCTCCAGCTCGATTCGGTGTTCGCTGACCTGCGGCACGGTTTGCACCATGGCCGATTGGTCAGCCAGGCGCAGCGCGGCACAGGCCTCGGGCGGCAACCAGTCTTCGTCAGTCAGACCTTCGACCGGGCGGCCCATCAGCGCGGCCATGCGCGCGTTGGCATGCACATAGCGCCCGGTGGCGGCCTCCTTGATGGCCAGCATGGCGTCGACCCGGTCGAGCAAGGTCAGCGCGACCACGCCCCACACTTGGGGCGCCAAACCAAGCGCACGCACCAAGGCGTGCGACTGATCGGCGCGTGCAGCCAGAGCCTGCTGGTTGGATTCCGTCATTCCGTGTCTCGTCTTTGCCCGCAGGCCGTTGTCGACGGAGGGAGCCCCCACGCCCACGCCATTAGTGCACTGGCGGGCACCGTCTGAAAACCCCTAGTTTGATCATAGCGGTGGTGTTTTGCCTGGTGGACTGCACACCCGATGTGCGGGGTGTGCAGATTTCGCACAAAAGCTGTGCCCCTGCGGCGCACAAGTTTCGATCGCGCATCACCCCACCGCACCGACATTTGGCATGAGATTCGCTTGTACCGCACGCAAACACAAAACACGCCCACAAACGGGGCGACATCATCCTGAGGATCAATGTGTCTGGTTTCAAGAGCTTCCTGAAAACGGGGCATGCCCCGACTTTGTTCGCCGCCTTCCTGTACTTCTGCTTCTCCTGCTGCATATGGGTCTTAAACGGCGCGATGGCGCCCTTCATCAGCGAGGAATTCAATCTCTCGCCCGCGCAAAAGGGCTTGATGCTCTCCATCCCCATCATTGCGGGCGCGCTGATGCGCTTCCCGTTGGGGGTACTGGCGCAGTACATCGGCCGCAAGAAGGCGACGCTGGTCGAGATGGGTCTGATCGCGGTGGCCATGCTGTTCGGCTTCTTCTTCGTGAAAAGCTTCAACGACCTGCTGGCCATGGGCGTGCTGCTGGGCATCGCCGGGGCGAGCTTCGGCGTTGCGCTGTCACTCGGCTCGGGCTCATTCCCGCCGCGCCACAAGGGGTTGGCGATGGGGCTGGTGGGCGCGGGCAACATCGGCACGGCGTTGTCGGTGTTGATCGCCCCGCCACTGGCTCAGGCTTTCGGCTGGCAGGCGGTTTATGGTTTTGCCGCCGCGGCGATCTTGCTGCCCATGCTGGTGATGGTTCTTTTCGCCCAGGAGCCGCCGGACCTTGACGCACACGCTTCGCTGCGCGAACACGTGGCCTGCCTGTTCGAAAAAGACGGCTGGGCGTTTAGCCTGATCTACGGCATCACCTTCGGCGGCTTCATTGGCTTGGCCACCTTCTTGCCGACCTATTACTTCGACCAGTTTCACGTGAGCAAGGTCGAGGCCGGGCAGTTGACCATGCTGGCCGCTTTCATGGGCGCCACGGTGCGCATCTTCGGTGGCTGGATCTCCGACCGCTGGGGTGGCATCAACACCCTCACAACCGTGCTGATCACGGTGATGCTGTCGCTGCTGGCCTGCGGGCTCGCAGGCGACTCGTTGGCTGGGTCGACGCTGCTGTTCATGCTGTGTTTTGCAGCGCTCGGCGCGGGCAATGGCGCGCTGTTTCAGCTGGTGCCCTTGCGCTGGCCCTTGAGCACCGCAGTGGCGGGTTCGATGATCGGTGAATTCGGCGCGCTAGGCGGTGGGCTGGTGCCCAATGCCATGGGCCTGTCGAAGCAATACACCGGCACCTACCTGTGGGGCTTTGTGGTGTTCGCCGTGCTGACGCTGATCGTGCTGGTCATGATGCTCAAGATGCAGTTGCGTTGGACACGAACCTGGGCAGAAAAAGGTGGGCGCGCTCGCGTGACCCCCGCCTGATCAACGCGGCAAGAACAGCAGCCAGTACACCAGCAACAGGTTCGCGAGAACCGACACGCCCAACCCGACCTTCCACAACAAGGTCGGGTCGCGCGACAACAAGGGTGTTGCGTGCTGCGCCGACAGAGGGCGTGACGCCCCCCGTTGCAGGGCCAACTCCAGCTCTTCGGCAGTCTCGAAGCGCTGTTTCTTGTCGAAGGCCACCGCCTTCAACACGATGTGGTCGAGCCAGATGGGCACATCGGGCCGCAGCCGCGAGGGTGGCTTGGGCGGGCGCCGGTAACGCGCGGTCTGGTAGGGCTCGATGTCGCCAAACGGCAGGTGGCCGGTGAGCAGCTGGTACATGCTGACACCCAGTGCAAAGAGGTCGGTTTGCGCGTCCACCGGCTCGTCGTCCCACAGCTCCGGGTTCATGTAGCTGGGCGTGCCGGCATGCAGGCTGCGCTGCTCCACCGGCTCGTTGCCGGAGATCGCCACACCGAGGTCGAGCAAGCGCAGCTGGCCATCGTCGCCCAGGTGCAGGTTGCCGGGCTTGATGTCGCGGTGAACCACCCCCAGCCGGTGCAGCCGGCCAATGGAGCGTGCCGCAGCCAAGCTCCAGCCGACCACGTCGCTCACCACCAGGCCTTGCTCTCTTCGCTGGGCGGCCAGCTGCTCCAGCGTCTGCCCGGTGTGCCAGTCAAACAGCAGGTAGAAAGCGCTTGCATCGAGCACTTCGTGCAGGCTCACGAAGCCGGCATCGGCACGCTCGCTGACCCGCGTGCCCAACCAAGCTTCGTGCGCCAGCATCGCGCGCTCTTGAGGGTCGTTCGCGCGCGATGGGTGCAGTGTTTTCAGCGCACGCAACACCTTGGTCTGCGCATGGCGCACCTGGTACAGCAGGTGCACGCCGGTGTCGGCGACCAACGCGGTGACCACGTGGCCGTCGATCTCGTCACCCAGCTTGAGACGCGGCGCTACGGGCAGATGGCGGCTGCGCACCAGCGCGTCTTCCAGCCGCGAGCGGGCGAGGCCCCGCACCCGAATCACCATCACCGTGGCGTTGTCCTGCGAGCCCGCAGCCAACGCCGCCCGCACGATCGCCGCGCTGGCCTCCTGGGCCGAGCCTTCACTCAGCAGCGACAGCATGTGCTGCTGGGCCAGGCGGGTGTGCACGCCGTCGGATGCCAGCACGAAGGTGTCGCCCAGGTGCAGCTCGCCTTGCAGGTAGTCGACGCGGATGGCGTCGTCTTGCCCCATCGCGCGGGTGAGCTGGCTGCGCAGATCGGGGTGGTCGAGTGCGTGGTCTTGCGTCAGGCGCCGGCACTCCGGCCCGCGCACCAGATAGGCCCGCGTGTCGCCCACGTGGGCCACCGTCCAGGTCTGGCCGCGCAAGGCCAGCGCCGTCAAGGTGCTCATGGCAGCACCGGTTTGGCGCCGGTTGTGGGCCGCCAGCCAGCTGTTTTGGGCGCTGATGATGCGGTCAAGCACCACGCTGGTGTCCCAGGTGGGCGGGGCGCCGAAGAAGTCTTCGACCACCGACATCACGCTGGTCTGGGCCGCCATGCGCCCCAGACCGCCGGCCGACACGCCATCGGCAATGGCAGCGATAAAACCCAACGCCTCTTCATGCGCCGCAGGCCGCTGGGCAGCCGCGAAATCTTCGTTCTCTTCCCGCGGGCCACGATCACTCGTGTAGCCCATGTCGATGTCAAAGCTCATATTGCTGGGGTTTGCACCCACATGGGGCGCCTGGTGAATTCATGAAAAAACAAGCAAGACGCTTGCCCGCAAACAGTGCGCAAAGCACCAGATTGCAGCCGATCAGGGGTAACCCGTTGGCACCACCCTTGCTACCTCGTAGGGCACAGAGAACAGTGACTGAGGAAACCGCCGCATGAAGAAGATGAAGTTGGTGATGGTCGGCAACGGCATGGCCGGGGTTCGCACCCTGGAAGAGCTGTTGAAGATTGCGCCCGATCTCTATGACATCTCGGTGTTCGGCGCCGAGCCACACCCTAACTACAACCGCATTCTGCTGTCGCCCGTGCTGGCCGGCGAACAAACGCTCGACGAGATCGTGCTCAACCCCTTGAGCTGGTACGACGAGAACAAGATCAAGCTGCACCTGGGCAAGAAGGTGATCGATGTTGATCGCAACAAGCGCATCGTCAAATCGAGCGACGGCACCGAGGAGGCTTACGACCGCCTGCTGATCGCCACCGGCTCCAACCCCTTCATCCTGCCCGTGCCCGGCAAAGAACTCGAAGGCGTGATCGCCTACCGCGACATCGCTGACACCAACACGATGATCGACGCGGCATCGAAGTTCAAGCACGCCGTTGTCATCGGCGGCGGCCTCTTGGGCCTGGAAGCCGCCAACGGGCTGATGCTGCGTGGCATGCAGGTCACCGTGGTGCACATCATGCCGTGGCTGATGGAGCGCCAGCTCGACGACACCGGCGGCAAGCTGCTGCAGAAGTCGCTCGAAGACCGTGGCCTCAAGTTCATGATCGGCGCGCAAACGCAAGCGCTCATCGGAGACCAAGACGGCGGCAAGGGCGGCCGTGTGATGGCCGTGCAGTTCAAAGACGGCACCGAAGTGCCGGCCGATCTGGTGGTCATGGCCGCTGGTATCCGCCCCAACACCGAGCTGGCCCTGAAGATCGGCCTGCACTGCTTCAACGACGGGCGAGGCGGCATCGTCGTCAACGACACGATGCAGACCATCACCGACCCGCGCATCTACTCGGTCGGCGAATGCGCGGCGCACCGCGGCATTGCCTACGGTCTGGTCGCCCCGCTGTTCGAGCAGGGCAAGGTGTGCGCCACCCACCTGGCCGAGTTCGGCATCGGTCGATATCAGGGCTCACAAACCTCCACCAAGCTCAAGGTCACCGGCATCGACCTCTTCTCGGCGGGCGATTTCATGGGCGGCGCAGGTTGCGAAGAAATCGTCATGAGCGACCCTTATGGCGGCGTCTACAAGAAGCTCGTCATCAAGGACGACAAGCTGATCGGCGCCTGCATGTACGGCGACACGGTTGACGGCAGCTGGTATTTCAAACTCCTTCGCGAAGGCCGCAAGATCAGCGACATCCGCGACAGGCTGATGTTCGGCGAATCCAACATCGGCGACACCGGCCACGAAGGTCACAACAAGGCAGCCGCCATGGCCGACAGTGACGAGGTCTGCGGCTGCAACGGCGTCAACAAGGGCGCCATCTGCAAGGCCATCAAGGAAAAAGGACTGTTCACGCTGGAAGAGGTGCGCAAGCACACCAAGGCATCAGCCTCTTGCGGCTCGTGCACGGGTCTGGTCGAGCAGCTGCTGATGTTCACCGCCGGCGGCGACTATTCCGCCACGCCGAAAAAGAAGGCCCTGTGCGGCTGCACCGACGCCAGCCACAAGGAGGTGCGCGACGCCATCCGCGAGCAAAAGCTCATCACCATCGACAGCACCTACAAGGCGCTCAACTGGCGCACACCCAACGGCTGCTCCAGCTGCCGCCCGGCCATCAATTACTACCTCATCAGCACCTGGCCCAAAGAGGCAAAAGACGACCCGCAATCGCGCTTCATCAACGAGCGCAGCCACGCCAACATCCAGAAAGACGGCACCTACTCCGTCATTCCGCGCATGTGGGGCGGCGAGACCACGGCCGATGAGTTGCGCCGCATTGCCGACGCGGTCGACAAGTACAAGATCCCCACCGTCAAGGTCACCGGCGGCCAACGCATCGACCTGTTGGGTGTGAAGAAAGAAGACCTTGTCAACGTCTGGAAAGACATCGGCATGCCCAGCGGCCACGCCTATGCCAAGGCGTTGCGCACGGTGAAAACCTGCGTGGGCAGTGAGTGGTGCCGCATGGGCACACAAGACAGCACGCAGATGGGCAAGGATCTTGAGCGCGCCATGTGGCGCATGTACGCCCCGCACAAGGTCAAGTTCGCGGTGAGCGGCTGCCCGCGCAACTGCGCCGAGTCGGGCATCAAAGACGTCGGGATCATCGGTGTCGATTCAGGCTGGGAGATGTACATCGCCGGCAACGGCGGCATCAAGACCGAGGTGGCGCACTTCCTGGTGAAGCTGAAGACATCGGCCGAGGTGCTTGAGTACACCGGCGCCTTCTGCGAGCTCTACCGCCAGGAGGGTTGGTACCTTGAGCGCACCGTGCACTACGTGAGCCGGGTCGGGCTCGACCACGTCAAGAAACGCATCCTCGAAGACCACGAAGGCCGAAAGGCGCTGTGGGAGCGCCTGCAGTTTGCGCTCGACGGTGAGCCCGACCCCTGGTTCGAGTTCGACAAGGCCCATGTGGACACACGCCAATTCACGCCGGTTCAG
>JBBRFR010000135.1:0-9234 GCA_038241485.1 Burkholderiales bacterium | reverse complement strand
TCGGTCGTCACGGGCTTGATGAAGCCTGGCTGGTCTGCCACGGCCTGTTGTTGTTGTGGCTGGGGGCGGTGTGGGCACAGGGCCGCTGCCGGCAGCAGACGGCGGCGCTGATCGAGTCGGCGGCGGCGGGCTGGTTGCTGGTCACGCTGGTGGGTCTGGCCTGGTTGGCGGGCATGAGCTTTCTGGTGGGTGGCGCGTTGGGGGGCGGCCTGATGGGTGAAGTGGCACGCGAGGTGAGCTCGGGTGCGGCGCGCGGCCACTTGGCGTGGATGGGCATGCAGGCCCTCAGTGCGCTGCTGGCGGCGCTGGCGGCGGCTTGGATCGCACGCGCCTGGCCTCTGTTGCGGCAGGCGCCCTTGTTGCTGGTGGTGCTGGTGTGGGTGGGCCTGGCGTGGCTGCTGCCGACCTTGGGCGGGGTGACGCTGGCCGGGGTGTGCACGCTGGTCACCCGGCGCTGGCGGCTCGCGTCGACCGCCGCCGTCGCTGCAGTCTGGGTGGTGGGCAGCTTCTATTACCAACTGGCCTGGCCGCTGGCGCACAAGGCGCTGCTGTTGGTGGCAGCCGGAGCCGTGCTCGGCGTGCTGGCGTGGTGGTTGATGCGGCGGCAATCGCCCGCTGAAGCACCCGCCGAAGCCCACGCCGAAGCCACCGCGACTCGCCTCGGCCCCGCGGCGGCCTGGCTGGCCGCTGGCAGCGTGGCGACTCTGGCCGTGGCCGGCTTCGCCATCTGGCAGAAGCAAGACCTGATCGCACACGGGCAGCCGGTGTTTGTGGCGCTGGCGCCGGCCGACCCGCGTTCGTTGATGCAAGGCGACTTCATGCGGCTCAACTTTCGCCTGCCGGGCGAGGTGGGCACGATGGCCCCGCCGGGTGTGGCCGCCGCCCGCCCGCTGGTGGTGGCGCGGCGTGACGCACGCGGCGTGGCCACGCTGCTGGGCCCGCACCACGCGGGCGTTCCCTTGGGCGCAGATGAGTTGGTGATCGAGCTGAGCCCCAAAAACGGGGGCTGGACGCTGGTGACCGACGCCTGGTTCTTCCGCGAAGGCGATGGCGAGCGCTGGGAGCAGGCGCGGTTCGGCGAGTTCCGGGTGGCCCGCGATGGCCGCGCCCTGCTGGTCGGCATGGCCGACGCCCAGCTCAAACCCATCACACCCTGAAGAGCCAACCCGATGCACATCGACACCGTGATCGAAGCCTTGTTGCAAGCCCGCCGCACCCAGCGAGGGAGCGATGCCACGGGGCTGGCCGCGGCCGTGACCACCGCCGACGATGCCTACCTGGTGCAGGCCGCGCTCGGCAACGAGCTGGGTTGGTTTGACGACGGGCCTGCGCGGCACTGGAAGTCGGGCGGTGCCTCGCGCACCGCCGTGATGACCCATGCGCCGCTGCCCCCGGCCGGCGTGTGGGCGAGCCCCGCCGAGGCACGCCGTTGGCCGTTCAACGGGCGTTTCATCGAGGCCGAAATCGCCTTGCGGCTGGGCCGGTCGGTGGATGCGGCGCTGGCAGCCACGCTCAAAGTGGATTCGGCCAGTGCCTTGGTCGACGCGATGACGGTGAGCATCGAAATCGTCGACTCGCGCTGGCAACAAGGCTTCAGCGCACCTGCCTTGTTGCGCCTGGCCGACCTGCAATCACATGCGGCGCTGGTGCTGGGCGAGTGGGTGGTGTTCGAGGCGCGCGAATGGCGGGCGCAAGCCTGCCGCGTGCAAATCGGCGACAGCGTCACCGAGTACCGCGGCACGCACAGCTGCGGCGACCCGGCCTGGGTGCTGCCCGAGTGGCTGCGCCACGCCACGCGTGACGGCGCCGTGCTGCCGGCTGGCGCAGTGGTCAGCACCGGCACCTGGTGCGGCGCGCTGCCCGCGCAAGCGGGCGACGCCGTCAGCGTGCGCTTCGACGGCATCGGCCAGGTCAACGTTCAACTCTGAAAGTGGGCGCCTTGGAGCGCTGTGCAGCTTGTGCGGTGTCTTGATATGATGACTGTCATGTAATGACCCAACCAGGAGCTACACATGCCAAACGCTGTCATCGCCGGGTACGCCCGCACCCCGTTTCACTTCGCCAAGAAAGGTGGCCTCACCCAAGTGCGCCCCGACGACCTGGCCGCCGCCGCCGTGCGTGGGCTGGTCGAGCGCACCGGCGTCAAGCCACAAGACATCGAAGACCTGATCCTCGGCTGCTCGTACCCCGAGGCCGAGCAGGGCGACAACATGGCGCGGCTGGTCGTGTTTCTGGCCGGCCTGCCGATCGAGGTGGCGGGCACCACGGTGAACCGCTTTTGCGGCTCGTCGATGACGGCCATCCACATCGCGGCCGGGCAGATCGCCATGGGCGCGGGTGAGGTGTTCATCTGCGCGGGCGTGGAGTCGATGACGCGCGTGCCGCAGGGCGGCTTCAACCCGTCACCCAACCCGCAGCTGATGCAGAGTTTTGCGCAGGCCTACATCAGCATGGGTGAAACGGCCGAGAACGTGGCCACACGCTGGGGCGTCTCGCGTGTTGAGCAAGAAGAACTGGCCGTTGAATCGCAGCGCAAGGCCGCGGCTGCGCAGGAGCTGGGCCGCTTGAAAGACGAGATCGTGCCGGTGCAAACGCCCGAGGGCTGGGTGAGTGTGGACGGCTGCCTGCGCCCCGCCACCACCTTGCAAGGCCTGGCCGGTTTGAAGACCGCCTTCCGTGCCGATGGCACGGTGACGGCCGGCACCTCGTCGCCACTCACCGATGGCGCGGCGGCGGTGCTGGTGTGCTCTGACGACTACGCCCGCCGCCACGGCCTCACGGTGCTGGCGAAGATCCGCGCCACCGCCGTGGCCGGCTGCGCGCCCGACATCATGGGCATCGGGCCGGTGCCCGCCACGCGCAAGGCGCTGGCGCGTGCCGGCCTCACCGTGGCCGACCTCGACGTGATCGAGATCAACGAAGCGTTCAGCAGCCAGGCGATCGCCAGCCTGCGCGAGCTGCAGATCCCGCGCGCCAAGATCAACCTCGACGGTGGAGGCCTGTCCATCGGCCACCCGCTGGGTGCCACCGGCGCGCGCATCACCGGCAAGGCTGCGGCGCTGCTCCAGCGCGAGGGCGGGCGTTTTGCTCTGGCCACCCAGTGCATTGGGGGTGGGCAGGGTATTGCGACGATTTTGGAAGCGGCCTGAAAGTAGCTGAGCCGTCAGGTACCGACCACACCCCCATCGCGCCGGCGGATCACCACCGTGGCCGAGCGCGGCCGGCCGTCGGGGCGGTGGTCGGGCCAGCTCGAATACCGCTGCGGGTTGCTCGGGTCGGTGCGCTCGCTGGGCGTTTCACCCGGGTGCTGGATGTTGATGAACATGGTGCGGCCATCGGGCGTGCCGGTGGCGCCGGTGACTTCGCAACCCACCGGGCCGACCAGAAAACGGCGAACCTCGCCGGTGCGCGGGTCAGCGGCCAGCATCGTGTTGTTGCCCAGGCGGGCCAGGTCGCCCCGGCCCATGGCGGTGGGGCTCATGTCGGTCTGGATCCACAACACACCGCGGCCATCGACCCACAGCCCGTCGGGCGCGCCGAAAACATCACCCTTCACATTGCCCTGGGCCTCGGGCCGCTCGTTGGCCGGGTCACCGGCGAGCACAAAGTGGTTCCACGCGAAGGCCACGCCATCGTGGTCACCGTCTTCGCGCCAGCGAATGATGTGGCCCATGCTGTTGTTGGCGCGCGGGTTGGCCGCGTCGACGCCGGGCTGGCCGGCCGCGCCGCGCGCGCTGTTGTGGGTGAGCGTGCAGTAGACCCAGCGCTCGCGGTCGATGGCGATCCACTCGGGGCGGTCCATCTTGGTGGCGCCGAGCGCGTCGCTGGCTTGGCGGGCTTTCACCAGCACCTCGCCGGGGTCGGCAAAGCCGTTGGTCGCGGTGAGCGGCCCCTGGCCGTGGGTCAATGGCAGCCAGCGGCCACGGCCGTCGGCGTCGAAGCGGGCCACGTAGAGCGTGCCGTGGTCGAGCAGCTCGGTGTTGGCCTTGAAGCCACCGGGTTGGATGGTGTCGCGGCTGACAAACTTGTAGATGTATTCGAAGCGCGCGTCTTCGCCGGAATACACCACCGCCCGGCCGGCTTTTGTCACTGCGACGGTGGCACCTTCGCGCGCGGCGCGGCCCATGGCGGTGCGCTTGATCGGCGTCATCGTGGGGTCGTGCGGGTCGATCTCGACCACCCAGCCGAAGCGGTTGAACTCGTTGGGGTGCTGGGCGGCGTCAAACCGTTCGTCGTGCTCATGCCAGCGGTAGTAAAGGCCGCCGCCCCGGCGTAAACCCCAGCGGCGTTGGTGGGCATCGGGCTCGTCGGGGCTCTTGAAGTAGAAGGCGAAGTTTTCTTCTGACGTGAGGTAGCTGCCCCAGGGGGTGATGCCGCTTGCACACTGGTTGAGGATGCCCAGCACGCGTCGCCCGCTCGGGTCGGCGGCGGTGCGCAGCAGCGGGTGGCCAGCGGCCGGGCCGCGCAGCTCGACCGGGGTAGTGGCGGTGATGCGCCGCGCGTAAGGCGAGGGGCGCACCACCCGCCAGCTGCCATCGGCGGCCGGGCGCACCTCGATCACCGAAACGCCGTGCGCCGCCTGCGACTTGCGCACCTTCTCGGCCGACCAGTGGGCCAGGCCATCGGGGTGCAGCAGGCCGTCGTCGCTGTATTCGTGGTTGATGGCGAGCAGACCGCCTGCGTGCCCCTCTCTGGCGAAGTAGTGCATGCCGTCGTGGTGCATGCCCATCTGCGCCGCTTGTTCGGCCGCGCTGTTGCCGGCGTCGAACTTGAACGCCGGGCTGAGCGCGCTCGTGCCGGCCAGGCCCACCGGCTCGCCCCAGGGGGCGATCACCTGCGCGACGTAGCCCTCGGGCACGGTGACGGTGTCGGCAGTGCTGGTGGCCACGCTTTTGAAGCCGAGCAGCGGCGCGCTGCCGCCCGGTGTGGCACAGCCGCTGAGTGGGGCCAGCAAGCCGGTCATGGCCAGGCCCGCGCCGCCGAGCAACAAGCTGCGCCGGGCCGGGTCGCTGACCTCGTGGATGCTGGGGTTGGAGGAGCGGTTGCTGTCCTCCATGGTCGAGAAGTCTTTGGGCATGGTGTCACTCCGCGAGGTGGAGGCGCTCGCCGATGGTTTGGCGTGAGGCACGCAAGATGGCGGTGGAATGGTCGGCATCGGCGATCGATCGCGCCAGCACCACCGCGCCCACCATCTCGGACAGCAGCGAGACCGCGAGCACACCGGCGTTGTTGCGGCCCATGGCCTGCAGCTGGGCGGCGATCAAGGTGGTCAGCCGCGCCGCACCACGCTCGAAGGCTTCTCGCGCGGCCTGCCCCAGGCGTGGCAGGTCGGCCGCCATGCTGGCGATCGGGCAGCTCTCTTCGCGGTGGTCGCGGTGGTGGCGCGACAGGTAAAAGCCCACGTAGGCGCCCAGGCCCTCGGCCGGCGGCTTGTCGCGCGCCAGCTCTTCGAACCAAGCGCAGGCTTCGTCAAACATCTGCGTGATGGCGGCCACCAGCAGCTCGTCTTTCGACGCGAAGTGGGCGTAGAAGCCACCGTGTGTGAGCCCGGCGCGCGCCATGATGGCGGCCACGCCAATGCGGTCGGGCCCGTCGACGCGGATCGCGGCCGAGGCCTCTTTCAGCACGCGCGCGCGCGTGCGTTGTTTGTGTTCGGCGTCGTAGCGCATGGGGCCTCGGGTGGTATGACGCTCGAAATATAACCGTCACCCCGTGGGGCCCGGCGCAAGGCCTCCGCACCAGCCCGAGGCAAACAGGCTGGCACACGGTTTGCTCTGCATAACTTGTCATAACAAGTTGGGCCGGTGATGAGCAAATCTGGTGCTTCTTCTGGTGCAAACCCAGCAACTCCGCTGCGGGTGGTGGTGCAGCCTGCTGCGAAATCAGCCGATGTGGTGCAACCCCTGTCACCGGTGCCGCTGTACGCGCAGATCAAGGACATCTTGCGTGCCCGCATCCTCGACGGCAGCTACCAGCCGCACCAGCAGATGCCCTCCGAGGCCGAGATGATGGCCAGCTTCAACGTGAGCCGCATCACGGTGCGCCAGGCGCTCAACGATTTGCAAAACGAAGGTCTGATCTTTCGCATCCACGGCAAGGGCACCTTTGTGTCGAAGCCGAAGGCGTTTCAAGACCTGGGGCGGTTGCAAGGTTTTGGTGAGGCCATGCGGCAGATGGGGTACGAGACTTTCTCGCGGGTGCTCGCCATCAAGAGCGTGACGCCCTCGCCACAGGTGGCCGAGCGGCTTCAGCTGTCCAAGCGCGCGCGTGTCACCGAGCTGCAGCGGGTGCGTTTTCTCAACCGCGAACCGATCTCGCTCGACGTGACCTATGTGCCGCTGGCCATCGGCAACCGCCTGGCCAAAGAAGACCTGGCGGCGCGCGACATCTTCGTGATCTTGGAAAACGATTACGGCATCGCGCTCGGCCACGCCGAGCTGCAGATTGGCTCGACGCTGGCCGACGACACGCTGGCCACGCAGCTGAAGGTGGAAGAAGGCTCGCCGGTGCTCTTCATCGAGCGCACCACGCACACCTTGGACGGAACGCCGATCGACTACGAGCACCTCTATTACCGCGGCGACGCCTTTCAGTACAAGGTGCGCGTCGACCGTGTGCCCCTGTCAGACCGTGCCTCTTAAGGAACATCTCATGAACACGATCGAACTCGAGTACGACATTGTGGTGGTGGGCGGGGGCACCGGCGGCCCGATGGCCGCGGTCAAGGCCAAGGAGAAGAACCCCAAGCTGCGGGTGCTGCTGCTCGACAAGGCCAATGTGAAGCGCAGTGGCGCCATCTCGATGGGCATGGACGGGCTCAACAACGCCGTGATCCCCGGCCACGCCACACCCGAGCAGTACACCAAAGAGATCACGGTTGCCAACGACGGCATCGTCGACCAGAAGGGTGTGTTTGCCTACGCGGCCAACAGCTTCGCGATGATCGAAGAGCTCGACAAGTGGGGCATCAAGTTCGAGAAAGACGAAACCGGCGACTACTCGGTGCGCAAGGTGCACCACTTGGGCAGCTACGTGTTGCCCATGCCCGAAGGCCACCACATGAAGCGGGTGCTGTACCGGCAGCTGAAGCGCGCGCGGGTCGAGATCACCAACCGGGTGGTCGGCACACGCTTGCTCACCGGGCCTGGTGGCGAGGTGGCCGGTGTGATGGGCTTTGATTGCCGCACCGCCGACTTTTACGTGATCAAGGCCAAGGCGGTGATCATCTGCACGGGGGCGGCGGGTCGCCTGGGTTTGCCAGCATCGGGCTATCTCTTCGGCACCTACGAAAACCCGACCAACACCGGCGAGGGCCACGTGATGGCGTACCACGCCGGTGCCGAGTTGACCAACCTCGAGTGCTTCCAGATCAACCCGCTGATCAAGGACTACAACGGCCCGGCCTGCGCTTACGTGACCGGCCCGTTTGGTGGCTACACCTCCAACAACGCCGGCCAGCGCTTCATCGAATGCGACTACTGGAGCGGCCAGATGATGATGGAGTTTTTCAACGAACTCGAAGGTGGCAAGGGCCCGGTGTTCTTGAAGCTCGATCACCTGGCGGAAGAAACCATCAGCGAGATCGAGCACATCTTGCACACCAACGAGCGGCCCAGCCGCGGGCGCTTTCACGAGGGGCGTGGCACCGACTACCGCAAGAGCATGATCGAGATGCACATCTCGGAGATCGGCTTTTGCAGTGGCCACAGCGCCTCGGGCATCTGGACGAATGAGCGTGGCGAGTGCTCCATCCCCGGGCTGTATGCGGCGGGTGACTGCGCCAGCATCCCGCACAACTACATGCTGGGGGCGTTTGTCTACGGCAAGTTCTGCGGCGAAAACGCGGCCGACTATGTGGCGGGCATCACGCAGCCGAACTTTGCGCAAGCGCAGGTCGAAGCTGAGAAGGCGCGTGTGTATGCACCGCTCGGCAAGACCGAGGGCCTCACGCCCTTCCAGCTCGAATACAAAACACGCCGCATCGTCAACGACTACCTGCAGCCGCCCAAGGTCACCCGCAAGATGGAGATCGGCCTGCAGCGCTTCGACGAGATCCGCGAAGACCTCGACTCGATGATCGCCGCCGACCCGCACGAGCTGATGCGTGCGATGGAAGCCCACACCATCCGCGACTGCGCCGAGCTGGCGGCGCGCGCCTCGCTCTACCGCACCGAGAGCCGTTGGGGCCTGTACCACCTGTGTGTGGACCACCCCGAAAAAGACGACGAAAACTGGTTCTGCCACACCAACGTGACGAGCGACGAGGCCGGCAACGCGGTCTTCCGCAAGCGCGCCATCGAGCCCTATGTGGTGGAGCTGAACGAGCAGGAGAAGTCAGCGTATCAACGGTTGCGTGTGGCAACGCCGGCGGCGGCCTGAGACAACCCGTTTACCCCACTCCGTTCGGGCTGAGCCTTTCGAAGCCAGCGCCTGTGTACCAGGCCCTTCGACAGGCTCAGGGCGAACGGAGACTTTGAAGGAGAGAGACCCCATGACCATCACCATCACCCGCACCCAGGCCCCCGTGGTCGTCGATGAAGACAAGTGCATTGCCGACAAGGGCTGCACCGTCTGCGTCGATGTGTGCCCGCTCGACGTGCTCGCCATCGATCTGACCAAGAACAAGGCGTTCATGAAGTTCGACGAATGCTGGTACTGCATGCCCTGCGAGAAAGACTGCCCGACCGGCGCGGTGCACGTCAACATTCCTTACCTGGTGCGCTGACATGATGGCCACCATCCATGACCGGCTGCGCCATTTGGATGCGGGTGTGCGCCGCATCGCCGTCATCGACCTGCCGTACACCGACGAAGAAGACGACATCGCGCCGCTCTTGGTCGCCGCACTCGCCGATGCCGACGCCACGGTGCGGCTCGAAGCCGCCAAGGCGCTCGAAGGCTTCGAAGAGCCTGCGGTGTTGAGCGCGTTGGTGCCTTTGCTCAAGGACAGCGACCTGGCGGTGCGCGAAGCGGTGGCCTACACGCTGGCCGAGCTGAAGGAAGCGGCCTCGGCGACTGCCTTGTTGCCGTACCTGAGCGATGCCAACCCCGAAGTGCAGGCCGCCGCGCTGCAAGCGGTGAAAGCCTTGCGCGCGGAGGCTGCCTTCGAGCCCGCGGTGCTGGCTTTGCAACACACCGAGCCCCCTGTGCGGCGCGCAGCTGTGGGCGTGCTGGGCTACCTGAAAAAGCCGCAGGCGATCGCCTCACTGACGCAGATCGCCGCGCACGACACCG
>JBBRFR010000134.1:0-9433 GCA_038241485.1 Burkholderiales bacterium | reverse complement strand
TAGCAACGACTCCGTGCGCATTGCCGACTACTTCAACGCACCGCCCCACGACCGAATGAGTATCCAATTCGCCGACGGCGCGGTGTGGGACGGCCTGGCGATTGACCGCAAGCTGATCCCAAGCGACGACTACCTGGTGGGCCAGCCCGGCCAGGGCGAAACGCTCGATGGCGGTCTGGGCAACGACATGCTGTTCGGCGGTGATGGCGACGACATCTTGTACGGTGATGCCGGCGACGACCTGCTGGACGGCGGCACGGGCAGCGACACCTATGTTTTCGGGCGAGGCGATGGCCAAGACACCATCTTCAGCTGGTTCGATGGCCAGCAAGACCGCCTGCGCCTGGGCAGCGGCATCGGCCTCGCCGATGTGAACGTGACTGCCGAAGGCAGCGACCTGATCCTCAGCCTGATAGGCAGCAGCGACTCGGTGCGTTTTTCTTACTATTTCAGCGTTCCGCCTGAATACCGGCCGAACATCGAGTTCGCCGACGGCGCGGTCTGGGACGGCCTGGCCATCGAGCGCAAGCTCGCACCGGTGAACGACTATCTTGTCGGCACGGCCGCGGCCGACACGCTCGACGGTGGCTCGGGGGATGACACGCTCCTCGGCCTGGAGGGCAACGACGTGCTCATCGGTGACGCCGGAAACGACCTGCTCGATGGCGGTTTGGGTGACGACAGGTTGTATGGCGGAACCGGCGACGACACCTACCTGGTGGATGGGCAAGACACCGTGATCGAAGCGGCAGATGCCGGCATCGACACCGTCTTGTCTGCCGCTTCCTACACACTGGGTGACAACCTTGAAAACCTGAGCCTCGTGGGCGGGGGTGATGTTGATGGCACGGGCAACAGCTTGAACAACACCTTGTTGGGCAACGACGGCGCCAACGTGCTCGACGGCGCGGCAGGCGCCGACGTGATGCGAGGCGGCCTGGGCAACGACACCTACCTCGTCGATGACCTGGGCGACCTGGTGACCGAGCTGCCCGGCGGCGGCATCGACACGGTTCGTTCGCTGGTGAACTACAGCTTGGGTGCCGAGTTGGAAAACCTGGTGCTCTTAGGCACGGGGGCATTGAACGGCACGGGGAATGCGCTCAACAACCTGTTGGTCGGCAATGCCGGCGCGAACACCCTCGACGGCGGTGCCGGCGCCGACCAGATGGTGGGTGGCGCAGGCGATGACATCTATGTTGTCAACACGGCGGCCGACCAGGTCGTCGAGAACCTGAACGAAGGGACTGACCTGGTACGCAGCCAGGTGAGCCTGGTGCTGGGCAACAACGTCGAGAACCTGAGCTTGCTGGGCTCTTCGGGGCTGAGCGGCACGGGCAACGGGTTAGCCAACACCCTGATCGGCAACTCGGGCAACAACCGGCTGAGCGGTCTGGCCGGCAATGACTGGCTGGACGGGGGGCGGGGCAACGACACGCTGATCGGCGGCACGGGTGCAGACAGCTATCTGTTTGCACGGGGCTACGGCGTCGACACCGTGCAAGAAAACGATGCCTCAGCGGGGGTGCGAGACAGCGTGCATTTTGCGCCCGGCATTGCGCAGTCCGACATGCGGTACCGCCGCGTCGGCAGAAACCTCGAGGCGTCGATCGTTGGCACCAGCGACAAGCTGGTCTTTCAGAACTGGTACCTGGGCTCGCGCTATCGCGTTGAAGACTTCCACTTCAGCGACGGCTCGGTTGTGACCGACTCGCAGGTGCAATCGCTGGTGGGTGCGATGGCCACGTTCACGGCCTCATCGGGGTCGAGCGACTTCACCCCGCTGCCAACACGTGTGGGCCTGCAAGACATCGCGGTCGGCACGATGGCTTGATGCCCTGACCCGGGCGAAGGCGAAAAAATCCCCTCGGTTTGCACCGAGGGGATTTGCTTTTCAGCGATGCACGACTCAGGCGCTGACCTTCTCAGCTGCGTCGGTGAAGTCCTTGATCTGGTCGAAATTCAGGTACTGGTACACCTTGCTGCTGGCGGCGGTGAGCACGCCCATGTCGGCCAGGTATTCCTCGCGGTTCGGGATGCGCCCAAGCTTGGAGCAAATGGCCGCCAGCTCGGCCGAGCCGAGGTAGACGTTGCTGCTTTTGCCCAGGCGGTTGGGGAAGTTGCGCGTGCTGGTCGAAAACACGGTCGCTCCTTCTTTCACCTGCGCCTGGTTGCCCATACACAGGCTGCAGCCCGGCATTTCCATGCGCGCGCCCGCATTGCCGAGCACGCCGTAGTGGCCTTCGTCGCTCAGCTTCTTGGCGTCCATCTTGGTGGGCGGCGCCACCCACAGCTTGACCGGGATGTCGCGCTTGCCTTCGAGCAGCTTGCTGGCCGCACGGAAGTGACCGATGTTGGTCATGCACGAGCCGATGAACACTTCGTCGATCTTGGCGCCAGCCACGTCGGCCAGGGTCTTCACGTCGTCGGGGTCGTTGGGGCAGGCGACGATCGGCTCGTGGATGTCGGCCAGGTCAATCTCGATCACGGCGGCGTAGTCGGCGTCAGCGTCGCCCTTGAGCAGCTGCGGGTTCTTGAGCCATGCCTCTTGCGCAGCGATGCGGCGAGCCAGCGTGCGCGGGTCGGCGTAGCCCTCAGAGATCATCCATTTCATCAGCGTGATGTTGCTGTTGATGTATTCGATGATCGGCTCTTTGTTGAGGTGCACCGTGCAGCCGGCGGCACTGCGCTCGGCCGAGGCGTCGCTCAGCTCAAAGGCTTGCTCCACCTTCAGGTCGGGCAGGCCTTCGATTTCGAGAATGCGGCCGGAGAAGATGTTCTTCTTGCCCTTTTTCTCGACGTTGAGCAGGCCAGCCTTGATGGCGTACAGCGGAATGGCGTTGACCAAATCGCGCAGCGTGACGCCGTTTTGCATCTTGCCCTTGAAGCGCACCAGCACGCTCTCTGGCATGTCGAGCGGCATCACGCCAGTGGCCGCGGCAAACGCCACCAGGCCCGAGCCTGCGGGGAAGCTGATGCCGATGGGGAAACGGGTGTGGCTGTCGCCACCCGTGCCCACGGTGTCGGGCAGCAGCAGGCGGTTGAGCCAACTGTGGATCACGCCGTCACCTGGGCGCAGCGCAATGCCGCCACGGTGGCTGATGAAGTCGGGCAGCTCGTGGTGCATCTTCACGTCGACTGGCTTCGGGTAAGCGGCGGTGTGGCAGAACGATTGCATCACCAGGTCGGCGCTGAAGCCCAGGCAAGCCAGGTCTTTCAGCTCATCGCGCGTCATCGGGCCGGTGGTGTCTTGCGAGCCCACGCTGGTCATGCGCGGTTCGCAGTAGGTGCCGGGGCGAACACCCGTCTGTTGCCCGTTCACTTCAGGCAGGCCACAGGCGCGGCCGACCATCTTTTGCGCAAGGCTGAAGCCCTTCTTGGTGTCGACCGGGTTTTGCGGCAGGCGGAAGAGGGTGCTCGGTGGCAGGCCCAGCGCCTCGCGTGCCTTGGCGGTGAGGCCGCGGCCGACGATCAGCGGAATGCGGCCACCGGCACGCACTTCGTCGAACAGCACCTCGCTCTTGACCTTGAACTCAGCGATCACCTTGCCGTCTTTCAGCGCGCGGCCGTCGTAGGGGCGCAGCTCGACCACGTCGCCCATGTTCATCTGGCTCACGTCGAGCTCGATCGGCAGGGCGCCGGCGTCTTCCATGGTGTTGTAAAAGATCGGGGCGATCTTGGCGCCCAGGCAGACACCGCCGAAGCGTTTGTTGGGGATGAAGGGGATGTCTTCACCGGTGAACCACAGCACGCTGTTGGTGGCCGATTTGCGCGATGAGCCGGTACCGACCACGTCGCCCACGTAGGCCACCAGGTTGCCCTTGGCGCGCAGGTCTTCGATGAACTTGATCGGGCCGCGCTTGCCGTCTTCTTCGGGTGCTGCTGCCAAAGGTTGGCCGTCGCGCTTGTTCTTGAGCATGGCCAGCGCATGCAGCGGGATGTCGGGGCGGCTCCAGGCGTCGGGCGCGGGGGACAGGTCGTCGGTATTCGTCTCGCCCGTCACCTTGAAGATGGCGACGGTGATGCTTTGTGGCACTTCAGGGCGCGAAGTGAACCACTCGGCGTCGGCCCAGCTTTGCAACACCGATTTGGCGTTGGCATTGCCGCGCTCGGCCTTTTCTTGCACGTCATGGA
This sequence comes from Burkholderiales bacterium, assembly GCA_038241485.1. GTDB lineage: Bacteria > Pseudomonadota > Gammaproteobacteria > Burkholderiales > Burkholderiaceae_C > Rhizobacter. The sequence continues at coordinate 5,299 of JBBRFR010000134.1, read as the reverse complement.
ACTGATCGAACATCAGCAGCGTGCCCTTGAGGCCCTTGGCGGCGATGGCGCCCACGGTGGCGTCGTCGAGCAGGTCGACCAGCGGGCTGATGTTGTAGCCGCCGAGCATGGTGCCCAGCAGTTCGGTGGCTTGCTCGCGCGAGATGAGCGAGCAGGTTTCGGTGCCATGGGCCACGGCAGCGAGGTACGAAGCCTTGACCTTGGCCGCGTCGTCCACGCCGGCCGGCACCCGATGGGTGAACAGGTGCACCAGCGTGGCGCCTTCGCCCGCGGGCGGTGCTTTCAGCAGCTCGATCAGCTCGCCGGTTTGTGGAGCCGACATAGGCAGCGCAGGGATGCCGAGGGCGGCACGGTCAGCGACATGTTGGCGATAGGCTTGAAGCATGAAGTTCTCCGAGTGGTGCAAAGCGAGGGGTCAGTAAAGCAAGAAACCTGCGAACCGAGGCAGATGCTCGGTGGCTAGCAGAAAAGAGAGACGGGAACATGGTGTGCTGGCTCGCCTTGCGCTCGGAGAAGAACGGCTTACTTCGGTTGCGATTCGTTGAATGCGCGTTGCTTCTCGTGCACGCAGGCGTCGATCAGGCGCTTGCCGGCCTTGGTGTCCATCAACATGGACTTGTTGGCGATCTGGATCAGCAGGCCCACACCCTTGACGTCTTCCAGGCGCAGCGCACCGGTGGACGACAGCACGGGCTTCATCGTGTAGAGCTGCTTGCCGAACTTCACGTCCACGTAGCCCGGCGCCTTGGCGTTCATGCTGACGTCAATGCTTTGCTTGAAGTCGCACTCGTAGAGACCGAAGTGGGTGCGCTCGGCAGCGTCGAGCTGTGCCTTGTCGGCGGGAACCAGGGGCTTCTCGTCCGGGGCTTTTTTGGCTGCGGCTTTCTTGGCAGGCGCTGGCTTGGCCGCCGGCTTCGCAGCGGGTGCGGTCTGGGCCAGAGCGGAGGTGCTGGCGAATGCAATGGCGACTGCGAAAACGGCGGTTCGAATCATGGAATCACTCCGGGAGGTTGAAGAAGCAAGGATTGTGAAGGCCCGCTAACTTCGCCCCGAAGGGGCGGATTCCCTGTTTGAAACAAATTGAAGCGCAGCTGTGTCCCGCATAAAACCTGGCTGCTGCGCAGGGTGCCGTGAGATGCCTGTGACGGGCGCAACGCGCCAGAGCGGCGCGTGCGCGAATTCACAAACATGCCGCTGGCCGCGACGCGCCGAGCCGCACTGGCCGTGCTAGCGCGTGCTGGCGCCGGCCCGTTGACGCTGAAACATTTGTTCGCCAACTCGAAACAGCAGGGTGTGGAACAGTTCACGCCCGCGCTCCGGCCACTTCGGAGAAGAAGGTTTGGCGCACCTCGATCGGCAGGTCTTGGCCGGTGCGCAGGGCGCGCTCAAGCACGTGCCAGAAGTAGCGGTAGCTGGCGCGGTCATGCAGCGTCTCGCGGTGACTGATAGGCGCCCAGTGGTTGGCCTGTGCGGCCAGCAAGATCTCAATGGCCTGGTCGGTCTCGGCCACGGTCGGCGCAAAGGCTTCGACGATGGGGCGAATCTGGTCCGGGTGGATGCTCCACATGCGCAGGTAGCCCAGCTGGCGCGAGACCTGCTGCGCGGCTGCGCGCAGCAGGTCGAGGCGTCTGAATTCGGTGACCACGCAATGCGAGGGGGTCTTGAGGTGCGCATGACAGGCGGCCGAAATCTCGAGCTTGGCGCGCAGCACCAGCGGGTGCTCGAACTGGCCGGTAGCACTCATGCCTGTTTGCGGAATGGCGCCTCGGTGCGCCGACACAAAGTCCATCAAACCAAACGACAGCGACTCGATGCGCGGGTGCGCCGCAATTTGGTCGGCGTCGCGCAGCGCGCCGTGGGTTTCGATCAGTACATGCACGGGTAGCGGGGGCTTGTGGCCGCGCGAGTGGCCATGTTCCAGCAAGACGCGGTCGATCGCGGCGACGGCTTCGTTTGCCTGCGCAAAGCTTTGCACCTTGGGCACCATCAGGTAAGCCAGTTGCGAGCCGGCGATTCTGATGAGCGTGCTCACGTCAGCGTCGAACGACGGGTGGTCGAACGGGTGCACCCGGGCGCCCACGCGGCCATGGGCGTTGCGCGACGACACCACCAACTCACCCACCAGGTGCGCGTGTTCGGCTTCACCACCGACCGGGGCGCCGTCTTCGCAGTCGAGCGTGACGTCAAACACCGGGCCCAGCTCGGCCTGCATCTGCAGGCTCTTATGCATGCGCAATGGCACGCCGGCGTAGTGGTCGCAGACCGGCAGGGCAGGCGCCACCTCGGTGGTATCAAACAATGCCTGTCGGGGGTGGACTGTGGTCGGGCTCATGCGGGGTGTGCTGGGAGGGGCGCGAAAAAAAGGCCAGCAGCGTCGCGTACCGGCCTTTTTTTCTTACCTGCTGTGGGATCAGAGCAGGTGCTTGACGCCGTCTTGCTCGCCCTGCAGCTCGGCCAGGGTCTTGTTGATGCACTCTTGCGAGAAGGCGTCGATGGCGAGGCCTTCAACGATTTGGTACTCGCCATTGGCACACGTGACCGGGAAGCCGAACATCACGTCTTTCGGAATGCCGTATTCGCCATTCGACGGGATGCCCATGGTGACCCACTTGCCGTTGGTGCCCAGAGCCCAGTCGCGCATGTGGTCGATGGCGGCGTTGGCAGCCGAAGCTGCCGACGACAGGCCGCGCGCTTCAATGATGGCGGCGCCGCGCTTGCCCACGGTCGGCAAGAAGACGTCTTTGTTCCACACCTGATCGTTGATCAGGTCCTTGACCGATTGGCCGTCGATGGTGGCGAAGCGGTAGTCGGCGTACATGGTGGGCGAGTGGTTGCCCCACACGGCCAGCTTCTCGATGCTCGACACCGGCTTGCCGGTCTTGGCGGCCAATTGGCTGGCTGCGCGGTTGTGATCCAGGCGCAGCATGGCGGTGAAGTTCTTCGCCGGCAGGTCGGGCGCGCTCTTCATCGCGATGTAGGCGTTGGTGTTGGCCGGGTTGCCCACCACCAGCACCTTGACGTTGCGGCTGGCGACCTTGTTCAGTGCCTTGCCTTGCGCGGTGAAGATGGCGCCATTGATGGCCAGCAGCTCGGCGCGCTCCATGCCCGGGCCGCGGGGGCGCGAGCCCACCAGCAGCGCGTAGTCGGTGTCCTTGAACGCGGTTTCGGGCGAGCTGTGTGCTTCCATGCCGGCCAGCAGCGGGAAGGCGCAGTCGTCAATCTCCATCATCACGCCCTTGAGCGCCTTCTGGGCCTTCTCGTCGGGGATCTCCAGCAGTTGCAAGATGACCGGTTGATCCTTGCCGAGCATGTCCCCGGTGGCAATGCGGAAAAGCAGTGCATAGCCGATCTGGCCAGCAGCGCCGGTGATGGCGACTCGAACGGGTTTCTTGCTCATTAAAGCGGCTCCGGAAGGAATGGAAATTACGGTGTCTTTTGACCGGGCGACAGTGTAGGGCAGGGCTGCCGGCGCCGGCGCCGGCCGCGCCAACTGCTGCATTGCAATAAAATTGTTTGTTGAACAATGCGGCGCAGCGAAAAATCACAAGGATGGGCATGGCAGACACCCTGAAGCGACGAGCGGTCTATCGCAACATCCACATCACGCAGCTGCCGCACTACCGGCTGCCGCTTGCCGGCTGGGTCTCGATCCTGCACCGCATCAGCGGCGCCTTCCTGTTCCTGTTGCTGCCCCTGGTCATCTGGCTGTTCGACACCAGCGTCACCTCCGAAGTGAGCTACGCGCAGTTCAGCAGCCTGTTCGACGCCGGCTGGGGCGGCTTTCCGGGGTGGTTCTTCAAACTTGTCGTGCTCGCCCTGACCTGGGCGTATGTCCAGCACTTCATCGGTGGCGTGCGCCACTTGTGGATGGACGCGACGCACGCGGTCGGCATGGAGTTCGGGCGCCAGTCTGCACTCTTCACGCTCGTCGCCAGCGCGCTGCTGACGCTCGCGCTCGGCTACAAGCTCTTCTTCTGACCCGCGCCATGGCACAGAACTTCGGAACCAGGCGCGTCGTTGTCGGCGCCCACTACGGACTGCGCGACTGGCTCGCCCAGCGCCTCACCAGCATCGTGATGGCGCTGTTCACCCTGGCGCTGATCGTGCAGATCCTGCTGCCCGGCGAGATGGGCTACGACAAGTGGGCGGCGATGTTCTCGCGCCAGTGGATGAAGGTGCTGACCTTCACCGTCGTCGTCTCGCTGCTGATCCACGCCTGGGTCGGCATGCGCGACGTCTGGATGGACTACGTCAAGCCGGTCGGCGTGCGACTGGGGCTGCAGGTGCTGACGATCGTCTGGCTCGTCGGCTGCGCGGGTTGGGCCATCCAGGTCCTGTGGAGGCTCTGATGGCGACGACTTCCACTTCCCGTCCCGCCGCATCGGTCACGCGGCGCCGCTTCGACGTCGTTATCGTCGGCGCCGGCGGCTCCGGCATGCGCGCCTCGCTGCAGCTCGCCCGTGCCGGTCTCAACGTCGCCGTGCTGTCCAAGGTCTTTCCGACGCGTTCGCACACCGTGGCGGCGCAGGGCGGCATCGGCGCCTCGCTCGGCAACATGTCGGAAGACAACTGGCACTACCACTTCTACGACACCGTCAAGGGCTCCGACTGGCTCGGCGACCAGGACGCGATCGAGTTCATGTGCCGCGAGGCGCCCAACGTCGTCTACGAGCTCGAGCATTTCGGCATGCCGTTCGACCGCAACCCGGACGGCACGATCTACCAGCGCCCGTTCGGCGGCCACACCGCCAATTACGGTGAAAAGCCGGTGCAGCGCGCCTGCGCCGCGGCCGACCGGACCGGCCACGCGATGCTGCACACGCTCTACCAGCAAAACGTCAAGGCGCGGACAAACTTCTTCGTCGAGTGGATGGCGCTCGACCTGATCCGTGCCGCCGACGGCAACGTCGTCGGCGTCACCGCGCTCGAGATGGAGACCGGCGAACTCCACATCCTCGAGGCCAAGTTCGTGCTGCTGGCCACCGGTGGGGCCGGGCGCATCTTCGCGGCCTCCACCAACGCCTTCATCAACACCGGCGACGGCCTGGGCATGGCGGCGCGCGCCGGTCTGCCGCTCGAGGACATGGAGTTCTGGCAGTTCCACCCGACCGGCGTGGCCGGAGCCGGGGTGCTGCTGACCGAGGGCTGCCGCGGCGAAGGCGCGATCCTGCGCAACGGCGACGGCGAGCGCTTCATGGAGCGTTACGCGCCGACCCTGAAGGACCTCGCGCCGCGCGATTTTGTCTCGCGCTGCATGGACCAGGAGATCAAGGAAGGCCGCGGCTGTGGCCCGAACAAG
>JBBRFR010000133.1:0-9465 GCA_038241485.1 Burkholderiales bacterium | reverse complement strand
CGGCGGTGCTGCTGGCGCACAACCACCCGTCGGGTGCGGCCGAGCCGTCCAAGGCCGATGAATACCTGACCCAAACGCTGAACAAAGCGCTTGCGCTGATCGACGTGCGGGTGCTCGACCACCTGGTGGTGGGCCAGGCCGAGGTGGTGTCGTTCGCGGAGCGGGGGTTGCTGTGAAAAAGGCGCGCAGCCTGCAAGACCTGGGCGGGTTGAAGGCCGCCTTGTTGCAGGCACAACGTGAGGCCGAAGCCTTGGCCGCACGCCAACGCGAAGCCGCGCTGCGCGCGCAACGCGAACGCGAGCTTTTCGCCACCAGCGTGGGCCGCGTGCAGCCCTTGCCCGACAAGGGCCGCGCCCACACCGCGCCACTGCCGCCCGAGCCCGAGCCGAAGCAGCGCCAGCGCGACGAGCGAGCCGCCTTGCGCGAGACGATCTCTGACGAGTTCAACGTTGAGTCGCTGCTTGAAACCGACGAGGCACTGTTCTACCGCCGCCCCGACATCGGCCTCGACGTGGTGCGCAAGCTGCGCCGCGGCGGCTGGACGATCCAGGCGCAGATCGACCTGCACGGCCTTCGCCGCGACGAAGCCCGCGAGCGGCTGAGCGAGTTTGTGCGGGACTCGGTGGCGCAGCAACGCCGCTGCGTGCGCGTGGTGCACGGCAAAGGCCTCGGCTCACCCGGCCGCGAGCCGGTGCTCAAAGGGCGTGTGCACAGCTGGCTGGTGCAAAAGCAGGAGGTGCTGGCCTTCGTGCAGGCGCGGCCTGCAGAGGGTGGCAATGGGGCGCTGGTGGTACTGCTGCGAGGAGATACCGGCCGTTCGGGCTGAGGCCGAACGGTTTTCCTGCTCAGCAACGAAGTTCAGCAGGTGCGAAATACCCTCCGTTCGGGCTGAGGTATCGAAGCCCTGCGCAGCCCTTCGACTTGCCCTGTCCTGAGGTACCGAAGGGTCAGGGCGAGCGGAACTTTGGCTGAGGTTCGTCGCAAATCAAGACGGGTTTTGATTCAGGCGCCGTGTTGGTTGCGCATCCAATCGGCGGTTTTGAAAAAAGACTCTTCAAGCCGCTGAATCAGCGTCGCATCAAGCTGCCTCTCAACCATCGCCTGCTTCATGCAAACGAGCCACTGGTCGCGCTCAGCGATGCCGATGGCAAACGGCAAATGCCGCGCGCGCAGGAACGGGTGGCCGAAGCGCTCCTGGTAGTGCTGCGGGCCGCCCAGCCAGCCACACAAGAACCAGAACAGCTTGTCGCGTGAGCCCTCAAGCGTTCTCGGGTGCATGGCGCGGATGCCGGCGAAGGCAGGCTCCAGGTCCATCAGGTCGTAGAAGCGGTCGACGAGCGAGCGCACGGCGGCTTCGCCACCCACCCACTCGAACGCGCTTGCGGGCTGCTTCGGCTCGGCCATCAAGGGATGGCGAGCTTGGCGGCGATCGCCACGATGCCCTTGGCGGCTTCGCTGCCGGGCAGCGTCTCCAGCAGCAGCTGGCGCTTTTGCACCGCCTCACGCACGGCCGTGTCGGTCGGGATTTCGCCCAACAACTCCAGCTTGACCGGTGCGCTGCCTTCGGGCAAAGAGGGCGACACAAAACGGTCGAGCACTTGCTGCAACTGCCCGCGGATCACCCGGCCTTCGCCGGCGCGGTTGACCTGGTTGACCACCAGCGAGATGGCGCTGCGCTGCTGCTGCGTGGCCAGCACCTTGATGGTGGCGTAGGCGTCGGTGAGCGAAGTGGGCTCGGGCGTGGCCACCACCAGCACCTCGGTGGCCAGCGACACGGCAAACAGCACCACGTCGGAAATGCCGGCGCCGGTGTCGAGCAGGATGCGGTCGTAGCGCGGCGCCACGGTTTCGATGATCTTGATCAACTGCTCGCGCACCTCGGAGGTGAGGCGCGAGTACTCGACCAGCCCCGAGCCGGCCAGCAGCACTGAGAAGCCGCCCGGTGCCTGCAGGATGGCGTCTTCGAGCGTGGCTTTGCCAGTGAACACGTCGTGCAGCGTGATCTTGGGGAAGAGGTTGAGCACCACATCGAGGTTGGCCAGACCCAGGTCGGCGTCGAGCACCAGCACCCGCTCGCCGCGACGGGCCAGCGCGGCGGCCAGGTTGGCCGACACGAAGGTCTTGCCCACCCCGCCTTTGCCACTGGTCACAGCCAGGATGCGTGCAGTCATGGCGACTCCTCGCTCGCCGGGTACGGCGGGCGGCCCGGCGCGGCGGCCCGAGTGCGACAGTTTGGCGTGGCGGTGGTCATGGCTTACTCAAGATCCTGAAACTGGGAATGGCCAAACAGCATGCCCTTCTCTTCGGCGCTCACCATCGAGACGGGCGGCATCTCCAGGCAGGCGCGGTTGCGGCCCTCGGCCTTGGCGCGGTAGAGCTGCTGGTCAGCCCGCTCAATCCACAGCGTGGCCGAAGAGCGCACCCACTGCGGCGCAAACGCACCGCCCAGGCTGATGGTGACCTTCAAAGTCTCGTTGATGCCGACGGCCACCGCACGTTGCTCCACCTTGCGGCGAATGCGCTCGGCCACCGTCTGTCCGAATGCGGGCGGACAGTTGGGCAAGATGATGGCGAACTCCTCGCCGCCAAAACGCGACACCGTATCCATCGGGCGCACACACTCCATCAGTGACTGCGCCACCGCCTGGATCACCAGGTCGCCAGCCGCATGGCCATGGGTGTCATTGACGGATTTGAAACGGTCGATGTCGCACATCAACACCAGGGCCGGCTCGCCGGCGCGGGCCACGCGGTCGACCTCGCGGGCCAGTGCCAGCTCGAACTGGCGGCGGTTGGCCAGGCCGGTCAGCGGGTCGCGGCTGGAGAGGTCGCACAAGGCGTCGATCACCGCCTGCAGCCAGACCGCCGAGCCCACCTCGTTCAGATCGGGCAAGTCCCGGCCGGATTGCCCGAGCAACTGCAACGCCGCCCCCAGCTTGAGCTGAGAGGGTTCGGCGGGCGCGGCGGGGCTGGTCACAAGTGGGGGGCAACAGTGGGGGGAAACAGGCTGCGGGCCAGTCTAGCAGCGCCCTCCTGGGCGAGCGGAGTCGATTTGAAACGTGAATACCCGCCAACTTGGGGCTTTGCCGCCGCTCAAGCCCAGCAGACTTTCAACCGATAAACCCGGGAGAACCCGTGCCACAGCTTGGCGGGTGAGAACAACACGTATTCCGTTTGGAGCTTCCATGAGTGCTGCCGCATCACCCGCCGAACTTGCTGCCTTGCGCACCGCTGCCGAGCAGGAGTTCAGCTTCAATGCGGCCGACTTCGAGCGGGTGCGCGAGCTGATCTACAAACACGCCGGCATCAGCCTGCACGCCGGCAAGCAGGCCATGGTCTACAGCCGCTTGTCGCGACGCCTGCGTGAAACCGGCCAGCGCTCGTTTGGCCACTACCTGCATTCGCTCGAGAGCACTGCAGCGAGTGACCCGGAATGGCAGGAGTTCGTCAACTGCCTGACCACCAACCTGACCTCGTTCTTTCGTGAAGACCACCACTTCCATGCGCTCGCGACCGACCTGAAGGCGCGCGCCGGCCAGAACCTGCGCATCTGGTGCAACGCCGCCTCGACCGGCGAAGAGCCCTACTCCATCGCCATGACCTGCGCCGAAGCACTCGGTTCAAGCGCCCCGGTGAAGATCACCGCCAGCGACATCGACACCAAGGTGCTCGCCACCGCCAGCCGCGGCGTTTATGGGGCCGACGCGCGCGGGCTCTCACCCGAGCGCCTGCGCGCCCACTTCTTACGCGGCAAGGGCGACAACAGCGGCTCGATCCGCGTCAAGCCCGAGCTGGCCAAGTTGATCGAGTTCCGCACGCACAACCTGATGGATGCACGCTGGTCGCTGGGCGACCCCTTCGACATCGTGTTCTGCCGCAACGTGATGATCTATTTCGACGCCGCTACGCAGCGCCGCGTGCTGGAGCGCATCCACGGCGTGATGAAGCCCAAGAGTCTGCTGTTCGTCGGCCACTCTGAAAATTTCACCGAGTCCAAAGACCTGTTCCGCTTGCGCGGCAAGACGGTTTACGAGCGGGTTTGAGCGTGCTTTCTCACACAGCCACTCCAGCCACCCCACCTGCACACCGATATCGGGACACCATGGCCTTGATCTCCTCATCGACCCCCGCCGCCGGCTCGCGCCTGGAGCGGCTCAAGTCCCAATCCCGCAAGCCGGGCGAGGCCTCGTTTTTCTTCTACGACGCGCATTTCAAGAACGATGCGGTGAAGATCTTGCCCGGCGAGTACTTCGTGCACAACGAAGACATGCTGATCATGACCACGCTCGGCTCGTGCATCGCCGCCTGCCTCTACGACCGCAATGCCAAGGTCGGCGGCATGAACCACTTCATGCTGCCCGACGGTGCCGGCGAATCGGGCCGCTACGGCTCGTATGCGATGGAACTGCTGATCAACGAGATGATGAAACGCGGCGCCTCGCGCATGACCATGGAAGCCAAGGTCTTCGGCGGCGGCCAGGTGGTGAGCGGCATGACCACCATGAACGTCGGCGAGCGCAACACCAACTTCGTGATGGACTACCTCAAGACCGAGCGAATCCCCATCGTCTCGAAAGACGTGCTCGATGTGTACCCGCGCAAGGTGTGTTTCTTGCCCGGCAGCGGCAAAGCCATGGTCAAGCGCCTGGCGCCCACCAACACCGATGCCTTGCTGGCACAAGACCGCGCAGCCGCACAAAAAGCCGTGCCCGCCAGCACCGGTGGCGGCTCGGTCGACCTGTTCTGAGACAGAGCATCAGAGAGCACAACATGGCAAAAACACGCGTGGTGGTGGTGGACGACTCGGCGTTGGTGCGCAGCCTGCTTACCGAGATCATCAACCGTCAGCCCGACATGGAGTGCATCGGCGCCGCCGCCGACCCGCTGGTGGCGCGCGAGATGATCCGCACCCTCAACCCCGACGTGATCACGCTCGACGTGGAAATGCCGCGCATGGACGGCATCGACTTCCTCGCCAAGCTGATGCGCCTGCGGCCGATGCCGGTGGTGATGGTCTCCACGCTGACCGAGCGAGGCGCTGATGTGACCCTGCGCGCGCTGGAGCTGGGCGCGGTCGACTTTGTCGCCAAGCCCAAGATCGGTGTGGCCGATGGCCTGCGCCTGCTGGCCGAAGACATCACCGAGAAGGTGCGCATCGCGGCCAAGGCACACATCCGCAAGACCCATGTGGTCGCACCCGCTCCCGCCGGCTCAAGCGCTGCCGCAGCCAAGCCGCCTGCGCCGGTCACGTCGATCGGCCGGCTGTCGACCGAAAAGATCATCTTCATCGGTGCCTCGACCGGCGGCACCGAGGCCACCAAAGAATTGCTGATCAACCTGCCGCCCGATTGCCCCGCGGTGGTGATCACCCAGCACATGCCACCCGGCTTCACCAAGAGTTATGCCGCGCGCCTCGACGGCCTGTGCAAGATCCGCGTGGCCGAAGCACGCGACGGCGAACGCATCTTGCCGGGCCATGCCTACATCGCCCCGGGAGGCTTTCACCTGAGCGTGGAGCGCAGTGGCGCGAACTACATCGCCCGGGTGCAAGACGGCGAACCGGTGAACCGGCACAAGCCTTCGGTCGAGGTGCTGTTCAAGTCGGCCGCCCGCGTGGTGGGCCCCAATGCGCTGGGCATCATGCTCACCGGCATGGGCGCCGACGGTGCGAAGGCCATGAAAGAGTTGCGCGATGCCGGCAGCTACAACTACGTGCAAGACGAAGCCAGCTGCGTGGTGTTTGGCATGCCGCGCGAGGCCATCAATGCCGGAGCTGCGCATGAAGTGTTGCCGCTCACGCAGATTGCGCCCAAGCTCATCGAACGCTTGCGCAGCACCTCGGGCCTGTCGACCAATCGGGTTTAAGGCAAGAACAGCGACTGCAGGTCGCTCAGAAAGTCAAAGCCGCGCGGCGTGGGTTGTGCCCATTGCAGGTCGCGGGTCATCCAGCCCTTGGCTTCGGCCTCGTCGAGCGCTCGCCGCAATGCGCTCAAGGGCATGCCAGTGCGCTCGGTGAATCGGGCCAGCTCAAAACCTTCTTTGAGCCGCAGGACGTTCAACATGAACTCGAACGGCAGCTGATCGCGCGGCACTTCTTCGTCTTGTGCGATCGCGGCGCCGGCCAGCGCCTGCTCCATGTACTTGGCCGGGTCGCGGTAGCGTGTTTGGCGCACCACGCGGTGCGGAAAGCTGAGCTTGCTGTGCGCACCGGCACCAAGCCCCAAGTAGTCGCCAAACTGCCAGTAGTTGAGGTTGTGCACGCAGCGGTGGCCTGAGCGGGCGAAAGCCGAGACCTCATAACGATCGAGGCCCGAAGCCGCCGCCTGCTCGGTGATGATGTCCAGCATGTCGAAGGCGGTGTCGTCATCCGGCACCACGGGTGGGTGCTTGGCGAAGAAGGTATTGGCTTCGATGGTCAGGTGGTAAATCGACAGGTGCGGCGGCTTGAAAGCCAGTGCCTGCTGCAGATCAGCACGCAACTCATCGGGCGTCTGGCCCGGCAACGCGTACATCAGGTCGATGTTGAAGGTGTCGAAGGCGTCACGCGCTTCTTCCACCGCCGCCCTCGCCTGCGCGGCATCGTGGACACGGCCAATGGCTTGCAGCTTGTCGTCGTTGAAGCTCTGCACACCGATCGACAGGCGCGTGACGCCGGCCGCGCGGTATCCGCGAAAGCGGTCGCGCTCAAACGTGCCGGGGTTGGCTTCGAGCGTGATCTCACAGCCTGGCTCAAGCGGCAGGCGGGCGCGGATGTCGGTGATCAGCTGGTCGATGCTGGCCGGCGAAAACAGGCTGGGCGTGCCACCACCGATGAAGATGCTGTGCACACGGCGGCCCCAGATGAAGGGCAGCGCAGCTTCGAGGTCGGCGCGCAGGGCGTCGAGGTAGCGGGCTTCGGGCACAGCACCGCGTTGCTCGTGAGAGTTGAAGTCGCAATAAGGGCACTTCTTCAGGCACCACGGCAGGTGCACGTACAGCGACAACGGCGGCATAGCGCTGAGCGTCGTCACGCCCGGCCGCAGGTAGCGCGCCAGCAGGTCGGTGGTGCTTTCGACCCCCGACGCCGCCACGATCGGAATGTCAGCCAAGGCGCCACACCTCGCGCATCAGCACCAGCATCTGGCGCGACGCCATGGCGCGGTGGCTGTGGGTGTTTTTCAGCTCGGCGCTCAGCTCGGCCACGCTCTGGTTCAGTGACGGGATGAACAGCAGCGGGTCATAGCCAAAGCCGCCCGCACCGCGTGGCTCGCGCAACACCTCGCCCTCCCAGCGGCCAAAGGCAATCAGCGGCTCGGGGTCGTCGGCCGACCGCACCGCCACCAGGGCGCTGACGAAGCGCGCTCGCCGATCGTCGTGTGAAGCGAGCTTCTCCAACAGCACACGGTTGTTTTCGTCATCGCCCTTGGGGCGGCCGAACAGCGTGGCGTAACGCGCCGACAACACACCGGGCGAGCCGCCCAGCGCGTCGACACACAAGCCCGAGTCGTCGGCAATCGCCGCGGCGCTCGCGTGGTGAGCGGCGTGCCGCGCCTTGGCGAGCGCGTTTTCCACAAAGGTGATGTGAGGCTCTTCGGCCTCGGTAATGCCCAGGCTGCCCTGCGTCACCAACTGCAAGTTCAGCGCACCAAAAAGCGCCTGCAACTCGCCCAGCTTCTTGGCGTTGTTGGACGCCAGCACCAGGCGCCGCATGGCTCAGCCCCCGAGGGCAGCGCGCTGCGCGGCGACCAGCTCGCGAATGCCTTTGTCGGCCAGACTCAGCAGCGCATCCATCTCCTGGCGCGAGAAGGCAGCGCCCTCGGCCGTGCCCTGCACTTCCACGAAGCCACCGGCGGCGGTCATCACCACGTTCATGTCGGTGTCGCAGGCCGAGTCTTCGGTGTATTCCAGGTCGAGCAAGGGCGTGCCTTCGACCATGCCGACCGAGATGGCGGCCACGCCGTCGCGGATCGGCGATTCGATGAGCTTGCCCTGGCTTTGCAACCAGCGCACGGCATCGACTGCGGCCACATACGCGCCGGTGATGGCCGCCGTGCGGGTGCCGCCATCGGCCTGGATCACATCGCAATCGAGGTTGATGGTGCGTTCACCGAGCTTCTTCAAATCGAACACACAACGCAACGAACGGCCGATCAGGCGCTGGATCTCTTGCGTGCGCCCGCTCTGCTTGCCGCGGGCGGCTTCTCGGTCGCTGCGGGTGTGCGTGGCGCGCGGCAGCATGCCGTACTCGGCCGTGACCCAGCCCTCGCCGCTGCCGCGCTTGTGCTGCGGCACCTTGTCTTCAACCGAGGCGGTGCAAAGCACCTTGGTCTCGCCGAACGAGATCAGCACCGATCCCTCGGCGTACTTGGTGTACTGGCGAACGATGGTGACGGGACGCAAAGCATCCGCGGCACGGCCTTGCGTGCGCTTGAAACTCATGACAAACCTTTCAGGATTTCTTTTGGGACGAGCGCCGAATGGCCTCGTTGATCTCGCGGATCGAGCGCTCGATTTCAGCTTCGTCGAGTTCGTCCGGAGGCTCCTGGCCGAGCACGCTCGCCTGGATCGTGGACGCGAAGACCTCTTCGCCCAGCGTCTGGGTGGAAACGGCACTTTGGCTGTCGCCATCTTCGGCCGATTCCCACTCCACAGCCAGGATCGAGACGTTGTCGCTTTTGGCGCCGCCATTGCGCAGCGCCTGCTCCACCAGCTCGGGCACCGCATCAGCGATGGTGTTCTTGCCGAGTTGCTCGGTGATTTCAGCGTCAGTCACCGTGCCCCACAGCCCATCCGAGCACAGCAGCAAGCGGTCGCCACGTTGCAGCACCAGCGGGCCCACGGTGTCGACCACCGGCTTGCCCGGGCTGCCCAGGCAGGTAAAAAGCACGTTGCGGTTGAAGCGCTCGCCCATGGGCACGACGTGGCTCATGGTCTCCTGCAACTCGGAGTAAGAGTGGTCGCGCGTGCGCGCCACCAGCTTTTCGCCGCGAACAAGGTAAAGCCGTGAATCACCGCAGTGTGCCCAGTAAGCGTTGTTGCCTTGCAGCACGCAGGCCACCACGGTGGTGCGCGGGGTGTCGATCAGCGCTTTTTGCGTGGCATAACGCAGCAGCTGGTGGTGGCCGGCAATGATGGCTTCGTGCAAGAAGCGCATTGGGTCCTTCAGCGTGGGCTTGGCATCGCGCTGGAACATGGCGGCCAAGGTCTGCAGCGCGAGCTGCGAAGCCACCTCGCCTTCGGGGTGGCCGCCCATGCCGTCGGCCAGAGCGAACAAACCCGAATCGCGCGTGTAGCAATAGCCCATGCGGTCTTCGTTCTTTTCGCGGCCACCCTTTCGGCTGACTTGATAGACCGTGAATTGCATCGTCAGGCCTTCGCGCCAGTGGTCAAGTTTTCAAGCTGGAGTTTCAGGCGTTCACTGAAGCTCAGTTTGGTATAGCGGCGCTCGGTTTCGCGCGCCAGTTCTTTTTGCAACGAAAACACGCT
>JBBRFR010000132.1:0-9512 GCA_038241485.1 Burkholderiales bacterium | reverse complement strand
AGCGACTGCTCGGTCACTTCGATGAACTTGCCCTGCTTGAACGCCTGCGCCTTGAAGGGCTGAACTTGGGTGTTGATGAGTGACATTTGGCTTCCTTTGGAGATGGGTGAGGTAGAAGTAGATTGGCTGACCCGGGTTTGCCGGAAAGCGACTCAGGCCGTGAACCGAGGCAAATCTTAGTTGCAACGCAGCATTGTCATGATGAATTGCAACAAGCTCAATCATTGAGCATAGCTATGAGGAGCCTCCTCCACACCTGCACTCAGGCGGTGCGGCTTGCCGACTCCCTAGAATCCGCCCCTCCGCCCCCTGAGAAGAACGCCGTGTCCGACCGCCTCGCCGTCTTGCCGCAATACCTCCTGCCCAAGCAGATGCTCACGGCCCTGGCCGGCAGGGCCGCATCGGCCCGCGGCGGCGCGCTGACCACGCATCTGATTGACTGGTTCGTGAAGCGCTACGGCGTCAACATGAGCGAAGCGGCCAACCCCGACACCGCCAGCTACCCGAGCTTCAACGAGTTTTTCACCCGCGCCTTGAAGCCCGGCGCACGCCCGCTTGCCCGCGCCGACCTGATCTGCCCGGTCGATGGGGCCATCAGCCAGTGCGGCGCCATTGAGCGCGACCAGATCTTCCAGGCCAAGGGCCACCGCTACTCGACCACGGCGCTGGTGGGTGGCGATGCGGCGCTGGCGACGCAGTTCGACAACGGCCACTTCGCCACGCTCTACCTGAGCCCAAAGGATTACCACCGCATCCACATGCCTTGCGATGGCCAGCTCACGCGCATGATCCACGTGCCCGGCCCACTGTTTTCGGTCAACCCGACCACGGCGCGTGGGGTGCCCGGCCTGTTCGCGCGCAATGAGCGTGTGGTGTGCGTGTTCGAGACCAAGCGTGGCCCCTTCGTGCTGGTGCTGGTGGGCGCGACCATCGTGGGCAGCATGGCGACCGTGTGGCACGGTGTGGTCAACCCGCCGCGGGTGAAGCAGGTGCGCGAATGGCGTTATCCGGAATCGACAAACGGCAAACCCGTGCGGCTCAAACAAGGCGACGAGATGGGCCGCTTCCTGCTCGGCTCCACCGTCGTGATGCTGTTCCCCCAAGGCCCGCTGCAGTTCAACCCGTCATGGCAGTCGGCCGGCGCCATCCGCCTGGGTGAGTCGATGGCGGCTTTCAAAACGGCGTGACTCGCCGCTCACCGGGTCGGTGAATTCAAGCGAGCGTGCCAGCAGCTGCAAGGGCCGCGTGTAGTCGGGCTCCAAGGTGTCGGGCTGCAGCGTTGGGTAAATCAAGTCGTTGACGATCGGCAGCCCCAGCGCCGCCATGTGAACCCGCAGCTGGTGGCGTTTGCCCGAGCGAGGCCGCAGCCCGTAGCGGGCATATTCACCCCACGATTCGATCAGCTCGATGTGGGTTTCGGCATTCGGCTCGCCCGGCACCACTTGCATCGTCATGAATGACTCACCCTCTTCCAGGCGGGTGAGGCAAATCAATGGAAATGTCAGGTCAATGCGATGGGGAGCGATGGCCTCATAGCGTTTCTCTACCGCCCGGTCGCGAAACAAGGCCTGATAGCGGCCCCGGGTGTCTGGTTGCACCGTGAACAACACCAGCCCGGCGGTCTCGCGGTCGATGCGGTGCACCGGCGCCAGCGTGTCGATGCCGAGCCTGCGTTTGAGCCGCACCAGCAGCGTTTCCTGCAGGTAGCGCCCGGTGGGCGTGACGGGCAGGAAGTGCGGCTTGTCGGCGACGACGATGAGATCGTCTTGGTACAGCACCACCTCTTCGAAAGGGATGCGCGGCTCCGGCGGCAGGCTGCGGTAGTAGTACAGCTTGCTGTGCGGCCTGAAGGGTGCATCGGCTGCGATGAGCGCACCTTGTGCATCGGTCACCTCGCCGCGCTGCATGCGGGCCAGCCATTCGTCACGGGCAATGCGCGGGAAGCGATCAACAAAAAACTCGATCAGGGTGGCCCACGGCCCGGCGGCGGGCAAGGCCACGCAACTGCGGCCAACACCGTCAGAGAGACTCATCGAGACGCTTGGCCCGCTGCAATCGCCATTCGCCATCGGGCTCGCCCGCATACACCTGCTCGGCCGTGGTGTCGGTTTCCTGCAAGCGGGTATCGAGCGCAATGCGGTTGTCGAACACGAAGCACTCGCCCTCCCATTCACGCTCGGCGTCGGGCAACGACTGGAAGTAGTTCAAGATGCCGCCCTCCAACTCGCGCACCTGCAAACCCAGGCCGCGCATCCAGGCGCTTGTTTTTTCGCAGCGGATGCCACCTGTGCAGTACATGGCCACGGTCTTGCCTTCGGCTTGCCACTGCGCGGCGTGGGCCTCAACGTAACGGGGGAAGTCACGAAAGTGGGCCACGCCGGGATCAACGGCCTTCTTGAAGTGGCCCAGTCGGTGCTCGAAGCGGTTGCGGTTATCCAGCACCACCACGTCGTCTTGCGCGATCAGCTGGCGCCATTGCGCGGGGCTGACCCGGGTGTCAGGCGATGCGCCGCCGCCGGGCACGCCCACCGCCACGATCTCGGGTTTGACGTGAACCTTCAGGCGTGCAAACGGGGCCGTTTTGCAGGCGCTGCGCTTGAACACCATGCCAGCAAGGCGCGTGTCTTCAAGCAAGGCGCGCTCAAAGCCATCAAGCGCTTCTGCCGAACCGGCCAGCACGCCGTTGACCCCCTCCTCGGCCACCAGCACGCTGCCGAGCAGCTCGGCGGCAAGCAAACGCAAATGCGCCGCGACAGCATGAGGCTCATGCAGCGCGGCGAATTTGTAAAACGAGATGTGGAAGAGAGATGACATGGCGCGGGCGAGATTGTCGCCCGCAGCCAGCATCAACCCATGTGCAAGCCGCCGTTGACCGAGAAGTCAGCGCCGGTCGCAAACCCCGACTCATCCGACGCCACCCACGACACGATGGACGCGATGTCGTCCGGCGTGCCCAGGCGCTTGACCGGGATGCCGGCGACGATCTTGTCGAGCACGTCTTGGCGGATGGCCTTGACCATGTCGGTTGCGATGTAGCCCGGGCTCACGGTGTTGACCGTCACGCCCTTGTTGGCCACTTCTTGCGCCAGCGCCATGGTGAAGCCGTGCATGCCGGCTTTGGCCGCCGAGTAGTTGGTCTGGCCGAACTGGCCCTTCTCGCCGTTGACTGAAGAGATGTTGATGATGCGGCCCCAACCGCGCTCGAGCATGTCTTCGATGACCTGCTTGGTCACGTTGAACAGGCTGGTGAGGTTGGTTTCGATGACGGCGTCCCAGTCGGCGCGGCTCATCTTGCGGAACATGCCGTCGCGGGTGATGCCGGCGTTGTTGACCAGCACGTCGATCGGGCCGAGTTCAGACTTGGTTTTCTGGAAGGCGGCGACGGTCGAATCCCAATCGCCCACATTGCCCACCGACGCATGGAAGTTGTAGCCCAACGCCTTCTGCTCATCGAGCCATTTTTTGAAGTCACGGCTCGGGCCGCAACCGGCAATCACGATGAAACCATCTTTGTGCAGGCGCTGGCACATGGTGGTCCCGATGCCACCCATGCCCCCGGTCACGTATGCAATCTTCTGGCTCATTGTTGTTCTCCTTCGGTTAGTGATTCTCTAGCGTCGCGCTGAGAGTGGGCTTGGTCAATCGGGTTCCCACCAACACCGCGTGCGAATGATGATTTAGGCCTCTGTTGAATTTCGAGTGGGCAAATACCCCCAACCCCCGTTCCGGCTGAGCCTGTCGAAGCCCTGCTCGCACGGCGGCTTGGCTCACCAGCCCTTCGACGCACGGGCCTTCGACAAGCTCAGTCCCTGCTCAGGGCGAACGGGTCGAGGCGGCGCTGCACCCACTCGAAACTCAACAGAGCCTGATTTAGCGTTCGACCGTCAGTGCGACGCCCATGCCACCGCCGATGCACAGGCTCGCAATGCCCTTCTTGGCGTTGCGGCGCTGCATCTCATGCAACAAGGTCACCAGAATGCGGCACCCCGATGCACCGATCGGGTGCCCGATGGCAATCGCCCCACCGTTCACATTGACCTTGCTCGTGTCCCAGCCCATTTCGTTGTTGACGGCGCAGGCTTGTGCGGCAAAGGCTTCGTTGATCTCCAGCAGGTCGAGATCGGCCGCCTTCCAGCCGGCGCGTTGCAACGCCTTCTGCGACGCCGTAACGGGGCCCATGCCCATGTAGGCCGGGTCGATGGCGGTGGTGGCAAAGCTCTTGATGCGCGCCAACGGGGTGAGGCCCAGCTGGTCGGCCTTCTTCGCAGACATCACCACCACGCCGGCGGCGCCGTCGTTCAGGCCTGAGGCGTTGCCCGCCGTCACGCCACCGGCCTTGTCAAAGGCGGGGCGCAAGCCGGCCAAGGCGTCGGCGTTGGTTTTGCGGTTGAGGTATTCGTCGGCCGAGAAAACGATCGGGTCGCCCTTCTTCTGCGCAATGCTGAAAGGCACGATCTCCTCTTTGAACTTGCCGGCGTCTTGCGCGGCAGCGGCCTTTTGTTGCGAGGCCAGGGCCAGCGCGTCTTGCGCTTCGCGGCTGATGCTGTACTTCTTGGCCACGTTTTCGGCGGTGATGCCCATGTGGTATTGGTTGTACACATCGAGCAGGCCGTCGACGATCATCGAATCGACCAGCTTCCAATCGCCCATGCGCTGGCCGTCGCGCGAGTTGGGCAGCACGTGAGGCGACATGCTCATGCTCTCTTGCCCGCCTGCAATCACGATCTCGGAGTCGCCGTAGGCAATCGACTGCGCCGCGAGCATCACCGACTTGAGGCCGGAGCCGCACACCGCGTTGATGGTCAGCCCGGGCACACCCTGCGGCAAACCGCTCTTGATGACCGACTGGCGGGCCGGGTTCTGGCCCGAGCCGGCGGTGAGCACCTGGCCCAGGATCACTTCGTTGATCTGGTCGCCGGTGAGCTTGGCGCGCTTGAGCAGCTCGACGATCACCGCGGCGCCCAGCTCGGGTGCGGCGACCTTGGCCAGGGTCCCGCCAAACTTGCCCACGGCGGTGCGGGCGGCTGCAACGATCACGATGTCGGTCATGGAGTTCTCCTGGTGGTTGAATGACGCGTTGATATCACGAGTTTGTGCTCGCAGCTTGCGCCGCCTCAAGCCTTTTGTTTGACGTAGCGACCGGGCGCAGGTTCGGTGGCTTTGTATTGGCGGTTACCCGGTACCTTGGGCGCCGCAACCGGCTTGCCGGCGTGGCTTTTCAGCCAGGCGTCCCAATCGGGCCACCAGCTGCCGGGGTGTTCTTTGGCCTTGTCGAGCCACGCTTTGGCGGTGCCCGGCCGTGCTACGGCGGAGCCGATCCAGTGGCTGCGTTTTTTCTTCTCCGGCGGGTTGATCACGCCGGCGATGTGGCCCGAGGCGCCCAGCACAAAGCGGCACTTGGCGCCCTTCAACACCTCGGTGTTGCGGTAGGCGCCGTCCCACGGAACGATGTGGTCTTCTTTCGAGCCGTAGACGTAGGTCGGCGCGTCAATCAGCCCCAGGTCGACGGGCACACCGCACACCGTGGTCTTGCCCGGCTTGATGAGGTTGTTTTCGAGGTAGGTGTTGCGCAGGTACCAGCAGTACATGGGGCCAGGCAGGTTGGTGCTGTCGCTGTTCCAGTAGAGCAGGTCAAACGGCGGCGGCGTCTCGCCCTTGAGGTAGTTGCCCACCACGTAGTTCCACACCAGGTCGTTGGGCCGCAGGGCGCTGAAGGTCGAGGCCAACTCCTGACCCTTGAGCAGGCTGCCGCCGCCAGGGCTGTTGGGGCCGAGGGTCATCTCACGCATCTGCACCATGGCTTCGTCAACGAAGAGGTCGAGCACGCCGGTGTTGCTGAAATCGAGGAAGGTGGTCAGCAAGGTCATGCTGGCCGCAGGCTTCTGGCCGCGCTGGGCCAACACTGCCAAGGCGGTCGCGAGGATGGTGCCGCCCACGCAGAAGCCCAGCGTGTTGATGGTCTTGGCGCCAGTGATCTCTTGCACCACGTTGATGGCCTTGATGGCGGCACCCTCGATGTAGTCGTCCCAGGTCTTTTGCGCCACCTCTTCATCGGCATTGCGCCAGCTCATCACAAACACGCGGTGGCCTTGTGCGACCGCGTGGCGGATCAACGAGTTTTCTGGCTGCAGGTCGAGGATGTAGTACTTGTTGATGCACGGCGGCACCATCAACAGCGGCCGCTCGAACACCGTCTTGGTGAGCGGCTTGTATTCGAGCAGCTGGAACAGCTCGTTTTCGAACACCACGCTGCCTTCGGTGGTGGCCACGTTGCGGCCCACCTCGAACACCTTTTCGTCGGTCTGCGACATGTGGCCTTGCTGCAGGTCTTGCCACAGGTTTTGAATGCCCTGGGTGATGCTTTCGCCCTGCGTCTTGAGCGCCAGACTCATCGCCTCGGGGTTGAGCGGCAGGAAGTTGTTGGGCGCCGCCGCGGCCACAAACTGCTGCACGGCAAAGCGCACCCGTTGGCGGGTTTTTTCTTCGCCCTGCACGCTGTCGGCCATCTTGGCCAGGGTGCGGGCATTCAGCAAGTAGAGCTGGGCGGTGAAGGCCGCCGCCGGGTTCTCGGCCCAAGACTTGTCGGCAAAACGCTTGTCGCCCAGCGCAGGGGGCGCGGCGTCTTTGGGAGGGCTGACGTTGTCGTTCCACAGCGCCGTCGCTTCTTTCAGGTAGTCGCTTTGCAGGGCGCTCAGCTCGGGCAGGGGCAGACTCAGGTCAGTCAATGACTTGACGGTCTCGCCGATGGTGGAGCCATAGGCCTGGGCCGCCGCCTCAGCAGCCGCAAGGGGGTCGAGCGCCGCTTGGGGGCGCGATGTTTTGGTCTTCATGTGTCTCCTTGCGGGCTCATCTCGGTTCGGCGCGCAGCGCTACAGTGTGCGCTGTCGCTCGCGGCATTGTCGTCACCTGGCTCAGGGAAGAACAAAAATGTATCTCGTTGCGATAGGCTGGATGTTCGTCGTGGTGTTGATGTCGGCCGCCGAAGCCATGAGCCCGGTCGGCACGCTGCTGGGCGCATTTTTCACTCTGATGTTGTATGGGGTGCTGCCCCTGTCCATCGTGTTGTATGTGATGGGTGCGCCGATGCGGCGGCGGGCGCGAAACGCCGTTCCGGCTGAGCCTGTCGAAGCCGGCACTTCGACAGGCTCAGTGCGAACGGAGGTCGAGGCGTTCGAGCCAGATGGCAGCAGCCATGCGGCCAGTGACCCCGTCGCGGCGGAACGAAAAGAACCTTGAGCGGTCTTGCACCGTGCACCAGATGCCGCCGCTGACCTGCGAGACACCGAGCGCGGCCAGCCGGTCGCGCGCCAGCAGCGGCAAGTTGGCCAGCCACTTGCCGGGCCGCAAGGGCTTGAAGCGCAGCGGGTCGGCCGCTGCGGGTTGAACGCCAAAACCTTCGAGAACATCGCCCCCCACTTCAAAGGTTTCGGGGCCAATGCCAGCCCCGAGCCAGCATTCAAGTTGAGCCGGTTGGCAGGCCGCCGCGTCGCACAGGTTGCGCACCGTGGCATCAATGACACCGCCCGCCAGACCTCGCCAGCCGGCATGAGCCGCGCCCACCGCGCCAGGCGCGGCCAGCAGCACCGGCAGGCAGTCGGCCACCTGCACCGCGCAGGCCAGGCCGGGCTCGGTGGTGACGCAGGCATCCGCCTCCTGCACGGGCATGCTCAGATGGTCGCGTGTCAGACGCAGCACGCGCGTGCCATGCACTTGCTTCATGAACACCGGCGAAGCGCCGAGTGCCTGAGCAAAGAGCGCGCGGTTGTGGGCCACCTGTTGCGCGTCGTCGCCGACGGCGATGCCGAGATTCATGCTGTCCCAGGGGGCCACGCTGCTGCCACCCGAACGAGTGCTCATCAGGCTGGCAACGCCTGGGGTGCGCCAATCGGCGCGCAGCCAGTCAGGGTGAGATGGCATCAGGGGCCCAGCCCGGGCAAGCGGAGGGTTGTGCTGCGGTGAAAGCATCAAGCGCCATGCACTCGGCAAACACCCGCATCACCGTGGGCACCGGGTCGAGGCGGCATTCCCTGCGCTGGACGTTGAAGATCTGCGGTACCAGCAGCACGTCGACCAGGGTGGGCGCACTACCTTGGCAGTACAGCTCCATCAGCCCCCCGTGATCGCCACGCGCAAGGCGCCCACACCGTCGATGCGCGCGTGCAGCTTGTCACCCTCCATCACCGAGGCCACGCCTTCGGGCGTGCCAGTGAAGATCAGGTCGCCCGG
Organism: Burkholderiales bacterium; assembly: GCA_038241485.1. Classification (GTDB taxonomy): domain Bacteria; phylum Pseudomonadota; class Gammaproteobacteria; order Burkholderiales; family Burkholderiaceae_C; genus Rhizobacter. The sequence continues at coordinate 1,286 of JBBRFR010000132.1, read as the reverse complement.
CACCAGTTCCCAGGCCGTGGAGAGCTGCTCAATGATCTCGGGCACGCTCCAGATCAGCTTGCCGATGACGCTGCTTTGCCGCTTGGCGCCGTTCACGTCAAGCTCGATACGGGTGGCGGCGTTCAAGTAACACTGCGCCGCTGGGCGCACCGGCCCGATGGGCGCCGACTGATCAAAACCCTTGCCAATGCACCAAGGCCGGCCGAGTTTCTTGGCCTCGCCTTGCAGATCGCGGCGGGTCATGTCCAGGCCCACGGCGTAGCCCCAGACGTGGCTGGTGGCGTCGGCGGCCTTGATCCCTTTACCACCCTTGCCGATGGCCACCACCAGCTCCACCTCGTGGTGCAGGTCTTTGGTGAGGCTCGGGTAGCGCATCTGGCCGGTCTGGTCTTCGGCCACCGGCAGCACCGCATCGGCAGGCTTCATGAAGAAGAACGGCGGCTCGCGGCCGCTGTGCCCCATCTCGATGGCGTGGTCGACATAGTTGCGACCCACGCAGTAGATGCGATGCACCGGGAACAGGGCACCGGGTTCGCCGCCCGCAACAGGCACTGCAGGCACGCGGGGAACTGGCAGCACGTAGCTCATTGAAGGAGTCTCCACAAGGGCACGGGTCGGTGTGCGTTTGATGATGCCACGCGGCCCTACACCCCTTGCAAGACAGGGCTTGCGCGGGTGTTCGCGTGGCATCAACAGGCCCTAAACTGCCGCTCATGTTCCAGCCGCGAAGCATCAAACATTGCAGAGCCTGCGGCTCGCCGGTGCAGTACGTGATGCCCGCCGACGACAACCGCGACCGCGCCACCTGCACCGCCTGCGCCACCATCCACTACGAAAACCCGCTCAACGTGGTGGGCACCTTGCCGGTGTGGCAAGACAAGGTGCTGCTGTGCCGCCGCAACATCGAGCCACGCCATGGCTTCTGGACGCTGCCCGCCGGCTTCATGGAGCTGGGCGAAACCACCGAACAAGGCGCCATCCGCGAAACGGTTGAAGAGGCTGGCGCGCGCATTGAGCTGCAAGGCCTCTACACCTTGCTCAACGTGGCACGTGTGGGCCAGTTGCACTTGTTCTACCGCGCCCGCCTGCTCGACACCGATTTCGCCCCCGGGCCCGAGACCATCGAGGCGCAGTTGTTTTCCGAGGCTGAGATTCCCTGGGACGAGCTTGCATTCCGCACCGTGCGCGAGACGTTGACGCACTACTTCGAAGACCGCCGCCAGGGCCAGTACGGCCTGCATTGCGCCGACATCGGCTGATCAGGCTCACCCCATGCCCAACACCGG
>JBBRFR010000131.1:0-9558 GCA_038241485.1 Burkholderiales bacterium | reverse complement strand
AGCATGTCGATGCCGTGCTCGCGCATGTCGCGCATCACCTGCAAGATCTCTTCATCGGTTTCGCCGAGGCCCACCATCACGCCGCTTTTGGTCGGCACGTGCGGGGCAAATTCCTTGAAGCGCTTGAGCAGGTTGAGTGAGTAGGCGTAGTCAGAACCCGGGCGTGCTTCCTTGTACAAACGCGCCGTGGTTTCCAGGTTGTGGTTCATCACGTCGGGCGGTGCGGCTTTCAAGATGTCGAGCGCCCGGTCCACGCGGCCACGGAAGTCGGGCGTGAGGATTTCGATGCGGGTTTGGGGCGACAGCTCGCGCACGCTGCGAATGCAGTCGACAAAGTGCTGCGCGCCGCCGTCGCGCAAATCATCGCGGTCGACGCTCGTGATCACCACGTAGTTGAGCTTGAGCGCGGCAATGGTCTTGGCGAGGTTGAGCGGCTCGTTCACGTCGAGCGGGTCGGGCCGGCCGTGGCCCACGTCGCAGAAGGGGCAGCGGCGGGTGCACTTGTCACCCATGATCATGAAGGTGGCAGTGCCGCCACCAAAACACTCGCCGATGTTGGGGCACGAAGCCTCTTCGCACACGGTGTGCAAGTTGTGCTCGCGCAAGATCTTCTTGATCTCGTAGAAGCGGCTGTTGTGCGAGCCGGCCTTGACACGAATCCAGTCGGGCTTTTTGAGCGCCTCGGCCGGCACGATCTTGATCGGGATGCGCGCGGTCTTGGCCTGCGCCTTCTGCTTGGCCGTGGCGTCGTAGCTCGCGGCATCTTGTGCGGTGTGAACGACGTTGTCGGTGGACATCAAAGGCTTTCTATCGGCCCGTTCGCACTGAGCTTGTCGAAGTGATGCACCGAGGTGCGCGCCGGCTTCGACAGGCTCAGCCCGAACGGAGGGGTGTGTGGCTCTGCCCGACCGGAGGGGTGTGTGGTTCAACCCGAAAGGAGGGGTGTGGGGTCATCTCAAATGCGCGGCGAGCTTGTCGCCCAGGCGGGTGGCCACGGTGTTCCAGTCGGTGTGAACGCCCAGTGTAGCCAGGTCGACTGTTTGCAGCCCTGCGTAACCGCAAGCGTTGATGCCGCCGAAGGGGCCCAAATCCATGGCCACGTTGAGCGCCACACCGTGGTAAGTGCAGTGCCGGCTGACCTTGATGCCCAGCGCGGCAATCTTGCCCAGGCCAGCAAAAGGGTCGGCGCGCGGGCCGGTCAGCGCGGCGTGGCCAAACGGGTCGGCCAAGTTCACATAAATACCGGGCGCGCCTGCCACACGGTGGCCGGTGACGCCAAACGATTCCAGCGTCTTGATCACGCCGTGCTCCAGCCGGTAAACATATTCTTTGACGTAAATATTCAGGCGCTTGAGGTCGATCAGCGGGTAGGCCACCACCTGGCCGGGGCCGTGGTACGTGACCTGCCCGACGCGGTTGGTCTGCACGATCGGGATGCCATGTGCGTCGAGCACATGGTCGGCCTTGCCCGCCACACCCTGGGTGTAGACGGGTTCGTGTTCGCACAGCCAGATTTCATCGGGGGTGCTGGCGCGGCGCGTTTCGCTGAAGGCGCGCATCTCGTCCACCGTGGCCTGGCAGGCCACACGGCCGCGCACGCGCAGCGTAGGCGAGCCTGCCCAAGCTGGGTCGGGAGTGGGCGAAGTGTCTGACATGACCCAGATTGTCGGCGGGCGCCAGCGTTTGCTGGCGAGTGCAAAGATTTGTGCATCCATCTCGCCAAAGCCTGCGTAGAGCTGTGTGTCCGGCGATCTTGTCGGAACCCCACCACCAGGAGACCCTCATGCGACCCTCTTTGTTCAAGATCACCCCTGTATTTGCCGCCGCGCTGCTGGCCCTGTGCGGCACCGCCGGCGCATCTAGCCACCGCGAAGCGCCTTTCATCACCACCGTGCCCAAGGTGGATGCGAGCGATTTCTACATGTTCCGCAGCTACGAGGCCGAGCGCAGCGCCTACACCACGCTGATCGCCAACTACCTGCCGCTGCAAGACGCCTACGGTGGCCCGAACTATTTCTCGCTCGACCCGAATGCGCTGTACGAGATTCACATTGACAACAACGGCGACGCCCGTGAAGACCTCACTTTCCAGTTCCGCTTCAAGAACACGCTGGCCAACGCCGGCCGGGGCGTAGAGCTGCCAGTGGGGGGTGTCAACGTCGCGATTCCGCTGATCCAGGCCGGCGTGGTGGCGAACGTCAGGGACGCCAGCCTGAACCTGGCCGAAACCTTCACGGTCGACGTGGTGCGCGGTGACCGCCGCAAAGGCCAGGTGAGCTCGGTGACGAATGCCGCCAATGGCGCCGCCACCTTCGACAAGCCGGTCGACAACATCGGCGTGAAGACCATTCCCAACTACCCCGCTTACGCCGCCCAGCACATCTACAACGTCAACATCCCCGGCTGCTCGACGGCGGCCAAGCTGTTTGTCGGCCAGCGCAAGGACCCGTTTGCCGTCAACCTGGGCACGATCTTCGACCTGGTCAATGCCTCCGTCGCGACCATCACCAACCCCGAGCTGATTGGCGCCGCACCCAACATCATCGACGACAAGAACGTCACCACCTTGGCGCTCGAAGTGCCCACCAGCTGCCTGACCTCGGGCTCTGAAACCGTCATCGGCGGATGGACCAGCGCCAGCCTGCGCCAAGCGCGCCTGCTCGACCCGACGCCCAAGCCCGGCCACCAAAAGTCTGAAAAGGCCGGCGGCGCCTGGACCCAGGTTTCGCGCCTGGGCATGCCCCTGGTGAATGAAGTGGTGATCGGCCTGAAGGACAAAGACCTGTTCAACAGCTCCAAGCCCAAGGACGACGCGCAGTTCGCCACCTATGTCACCAACCCCAGCCTGCCCAAGTTGCTGGAGATCGCGCTGGCCTTGCCCAACACCGCCCCCACCAACTACCCGCGCACCGACTTGGTCACCACCTTCCTCACCGGCATCACCGGCGTGAACAGGCCCGCCAACGTGGTGGCTTCTGAAATGCTGCGCCTGAACACGGCCATCACACCGGTGGCCTTTGCGCAACAAAACCGCCTGGGCATCGTCGGCAACATCCTGGCCGGTGGCAGCGACAACGCCGGTTACCCGAACGGCCGCCGCCCCAAGGACGATGTGGTCGACATCTCGCTGGTGGCCGTGATGGGCGGGCTGTGCATGGCCAATGGCGACACCAACGCCCTGGGCTTTGGCACCGCGTGCAACCCCTCGGCGGTGCCGCTGGGTGCCACCTCCTTCAGGCTGCACGACGCGGTCGACCAGGCGGTGGTGCCGCTGATGTTGGGCTTCCCGTACCTGGCCACGCCGGTCGGCGGCACCCGCTAAGGAGCGCTCAACATGAAGACGACACAACTCCTTCTGTGCACGCTTCTCAGCGTGGCCGGCCTGGCCGCCTGCGGCGGCGACCCCAGCGCAGTCGCGCCGCCGGTGCTGACCGAAGTGCCGGCATCGGCGGCTGCGACTCCCGCCGCCTACACCGAGTTCGTCCAGCAGCAAGCGGCTGACGACATCGCCGAGCCGCTGAGCCTGGACACCTTTGCCACAGCGCCCACCAGTGAAAGCGATGACCCGGTGGTTCTGAACTGACTGACCGACCCAGCGGCCGGCCCACCCGGCCGGCCGCTGGGCTCGCTCACGGGGCCACCCTTTACAGCACGACCTTCACCATGGGGTGCGTCGACAGGGTGCGGTACAGCTCGTCGAGCTGCTCGCGGCTGGTGACCAGGACGGTCACTGTCACGCCCAGGTACTTGCCACCGCTGCTGGGCCGGATCTCAACACTCGCGGCGTCAAAGCCGGGGTCGAAATTTTTGGCTACCGTGGTGACGGCATGCACAAAACCATCGACGTTGGCGCCCATCACCTTGATCGGAAACTGCGACGGGTATTCGATCAGCGACTGTTCGGGCGGGATGTCTTGCATGTTCAGAGGGATTGAGAAAGCTTGGCGCGCTGGTAGGCCTCATGCAGCCGGGCGTACACCGGGCCAGGCTTGCCGCGCAGGGCGCCATGGCCGACCGGCTCGCCGTCGAGCAGGGTCACCGGAAACACCTCCTTCGACGCTGAACTGAGCATCAGCTCATCGGCCGCCAGCACCTCGGCCTCGGGCACGGGGCGCAGGTTGAAGGCAATGCCCACTTCTTCACACAGCTCGCGGATCAACTCGTAGCGCACCCCTTCAAGCAGGTGCTCGCTCTTGGGCGGGCCCAAGAGCGCGCCTTCATGCACCACCCACACGTTGGCGGCCGAGGCTTCGGTGAGGTAGCCGTCGCGAATGAGGATGGTCTCGACCGCACCACGGTCGGCCGACATCTGGCGCGCCAGCACATTGCCCAGCAGCGAGATCGACTTGAGGTCACCGTGCTCCCAGCGGAAGTCGCGCGCGGTGATGCAGGCCACGCCCTTGTGTCGCTGCTCGGGCGAGGGCGGCACCAGCGGGTTGCTCATCATGAACACCGTGGGTGCGATGTCGGTGGGCATCACATGGTTGCGCGGCGCCACACCGCGTGTCACCTGGATGTAGATCGCCTGGTCATCGCTCTCGTGTGCGGCCACCAGCTTGCGGCAGTGCGCGAGCCACTGAGCTTCGGTGAAGGGGTTGGCGATGCGGATCTTGGAAAGCCCGCGGTTCAGGCGCGCCATGTGTTCGTCGAAGCGAAACAGGCGCCGGCCATACACCGGCAAAGCTTCATAGATGCCGTCGCCGAACAGGAAGCCGCGGTCGAGCACCGACACGCGGGCGTCTCGCAGGGCAAGAAACTCGCCGTTGAGGTAACACAGGCTGTCAGCGAGCTTGTCAGGAATGGCGGCCATGGCGCCTCCTACATGCGTTGGGAATGCGAGGTTACTTGATCCACAGGCGCATGGCATCCCATGCCCGGCCAAAAATGCCGGCTTGTTCAATCGCGCTCAACACCACCAAGGGGCGCTCGGCCACCACGGTGCCCGAGGGGGTGCTGACCTTGAGCGTGCCCACCCGTTGGCCCTGGGTGAGCGGGGCCACCAGCGGGTCGGTGCGCTCGACCTTGGTCTGCAGCTTGGCGCCATCGCCCTTGGGCACGCTGACAAACACCGCGGCGGCGCTGCCGAGTTGGGCGTCGTTGGCCTTTCCCTTCCAGACCGGCACGGTGACCACCGCCTTGTTGGCCTCGAACAAGCGCACAGTGTCGAACGCCTGGAAGCCCCAGTTGAGCAGTTTCTGGCTTTCGTTGGCGCGGGCATTCATCGAAGCGGCGCCCATCACCACGCTGAGCAATCGGCGCTTGCCGCCGCCCGCCCCGGCAGCCGCCAGATTGGGAAAGTCGCGCTGCGCCGACACCACCATGCAATAACCGGCGGCTTCGGTGTAGCCCGTTTTCATGCCGTCCACACTCGGGTCGCGCAGCAGCAGCACGTTGCGGTTGTTCTCGTTGGTGGTGGGCGAGCCCTCCAGGTGGTACTTCTTGATCGAGTACAGCGGGTAGTACTCCGGGAAGTCATTGATGATGTGGCCGGCAATCACCGCCACATCACGCGCCGTGCTCTTGTGGCCGGCTTCGGTGAGGCCGGTCACGTTCTTGAAACTGGTGTTCTTCAGGCCCCAGGCCTGGGCTTGGCGGTTCATCATGGCCACAAAGTTCTCGACCGTGCCGCCCACACCCTCGGCCAGCACCACCGAGGCGTCGTTGCCCGAGTTGACGATCACGCCACGCAGCAGATCGGACACCTTCGGCGTCATGCGTGGCTCGATGAACATCAGCGAGCCGCCGCCCTTGCGCTCTTCCCAGGCACGCAGCGACACCGGCAGGGTCTGCTCCAGCGTGAGCTTGTTCTCGCGCAAGGCGGTGAAGGTGATGTAGGCCGTCATCAGCTTGGTCAGCGAGGCCGGGTCGGCGATGGCATCGGCTTCACGCTCGGCGAGGGTCTGGCCGGTGGTGACGTCGATCAGCAGGTAGCCGCGTGCCGCCACTTCGGGCGGCGAGGGCATCTGGGCAACAGCGGACGTGGCGGCAACGGCCAGTGTGAGCGCGAAAGCGAACAGTCTTGCGAGCAGTCTTTTCATTGGATTTGGGTTCGGAGTGAGAGAGCGTGTGGCCACGCCAGGCTTCTTATGAGCCGTGGCGCACCACCAAGTTCTTGAGCAAGGTGAGTTGCCCATGAAAAAAATGGCCGGCGCCGGGGATCACGGTCACCGGCAGGGCCTGCGGGCGGGCCCAATCGAGCGTGGCCGACAGCGGCACCACGTCGTCAGCCTCGCCGTGGATGACCAGCGTGCCTTCGGGCACGGGGGGCATCTGCTGCTTTTCAGTGGACGGGCCGACCAGCACCAGGCGGGTGGCCTTGGCATCGTCGGGCAGGCGCTGAGCGGCCTCTGCCGCCACGTAGCCGCCGAAGGAGAACCCTGCGAGAACCAGCGGCAGGGCCACGTCGCGGTGGGCGGCGATCACGGCGAGGGCGTCGTCGATCTCACCACGGCCTTCGTCCCACGCGCCCGCCGAGCCCCCCACACCGCGAAAGTTGAAACGCACCGCGCGCAAGCCCAGCTGCACAAAGGCGCGCGCCAGGGTCTGGGCGACCTTGTTGTCCATCGTGCCACCGTGCTGCGGGTGCGGGTGGCACACCACCGCCACACCCTGTGGCGCGGTGCTGGGCTCATCCACCGTGCATTCGAGGGCACCGGCCGGGCCGGCGATGCTCACCCGCTTCGTTTGTGGATTCATCGGCCGACCGAATCCGGCAGCAGCAGCCGCTCCACCACCACACCGTTTTTCAGGTGCGACTCGACGATCTCGTCGATGTCGTCGTTGTCGACATACGTGTACCAGACGGCCTCGGGGTAGACCACCGCCACCGGCCCACCCGCGCAGCGGTCCATGCAGCCGGCCTTGTTGACCCGCACGCCGCCAGGGCCATTGAGCTTCTCGGCCTTGGCGAGCGACTTGCAACGATCAAAGCCCGCTTGCGCGTGGTGCTTGGCGCAGGCGTCTTCACCGTTGTCACGCTGGTTCAGGCAGAAAAAGATGTGGCGCTTGAAATAAGTCATGGCGCATTTTAAGGAGCCGGCTCACGTGCGGCCACTCGCGCCAGCAGGTAGACCATCGCTGCGTAAGGCCACAGCCATCCCACCCACTGCGCTGCGCCGTGAAAGCGGATGAAGCGCCCCTGCTCCCAAGCCTGCAGGCTGTCGGCGAAATACGGGTCGGCCGGGGCTTGCGCCACCAGCGCCACCAGCGCCGTCAAAACCACCAGCCCCACCCCCGCCGCACCGCGTGGCGGCACAAACGCAAGCGCCGCGGCCAGCGTGCTGCCCACCACCAGCGCCGGCAGCACCGCAGGGGTGAGCCAGGCCAGTGCATGCTGCGGGCCGAAGTTGAGTGCCGTCGACAAGGTGGTGCCCGCCAGGCCCACGGCCAGGGCGGCCGGCACCTGCACCAGACGCCGCCACCCAGGTCGCAAGATGCTGAAGGCCACGACCGAAGGCGCCAGGAAACCGAGCACGATGGTGGCCCACTCGGCCCCGCGCGACAGGGGCGTGAGCACCTCCTGGGCATTCGCCACAACCCAGCTGGCCCACGGCGTGCCGGCCAACGCACTCGCCACCATCTCTCGCAAGCGCGCGAGCACCTGGCCCACGCCGAACGGCACCGTTACCGGGAACAGCAGGCCCACCGGCCACAACAAGAGCAGTGCAATGCCCCCGGCGCTGCGGGCGATGAACCAGCGGTCGCGCACCACCTGCCAACGGTCCAGTCCACCCAGCGCGCGCACCGCCCATGCCACCAGCAGGCCCAGCAACGTGCCCGCACTGTTGAGCAGCCAGTCGATGCTCGAGGGCACACGTTGGGGCAGCCAGTTTTGCAGGCTCTCCATGCACAAGGAGAGCGCCGCGCCCGCCAGCACGGTGGTCACGGCCGAGAAGCCCGCCGCGCGCCCGCTGCGCACCTGGGCACCAAACAACAAGGCACCCAACGGCATGTAGCCCAGCAGGTTGGAGGCCAGGTCGAAGCCCGTCCACCAGGGCGGCCAGGGCATCTGCCCGAAGCCGAAGAAGGAGACACCGGCAGGCTGCTTCCAGCCAGTGAAAGGCGACAGGCTGGCGTAGACGATCAGCGCGGCATACAGGGCCGCCAGGGGTGCGGCAGAGCTGCGATGTCGTGGGATGACAGCCCCTCGCCCGACGGGCACTTCGGTCGATCCCCCGAGGGGCTGCGAGCCGGCTTGGGGGCGGCCCGCCTCATCTGGTGTCATGCCACACCGCTCAGAAGGGCTTGACGACCACCAGCACCACGATCACGGCGAACAAGACCACCGCCGATTCGTTGAAGACCCGGAACCAGCGCTCACTGCGCTGGTTGCTGAAGCTCTCGAACTGGCGCAGCAACGAGCGGCAGGCGTGGTGGTAGCCCAGCGCCAACAGCACCAGCAAGAGCTTGGCGTGCAGCCAACCACCACTCACACCAAACCCGAGCCACAACCACAGGCCCAGGGCCAGGGCCGGCACCATCAGGAAGCTGGTGAAGCGGTAGAGCTTGCGCGCCATCAGCAACAAGCGCTCGCGCTCGGCGTGGCTGTCAGCCGGCACCATGGACAGGTTCACGAACAAGCGCGGCAGGTAAAAAAGCCCCGCGAACCAGCTGGCCACGAAGACGATGTGGAAGGCCTTGACCCAGAGATAGACGCTGCTCATGCGGCCGGATTATGGGTGCAGCCATCGGCGCGCATAAAAAAGCCCCGACCATCAGGCCGGGGCTGGGAAAGCCTCATCGCTGTCATCACGGCAAGGCTCCTGCTCAGGGAGGAAAAGCAGGGGACAACAGCCTTGCAGCTATCATCCGGAGTCGACTTTAGCAGATGGTTACGGGCCGAGTTCAAGCCTCGTAGCCCCGGAAAAACACGCAGTTGCCAACTATGTCGCGCGCTGTGTTTTGTTCATCTGCTGCGCTTTGAAACCCTTTTCGGAACTGCGCCGTGCACACCCCTCCGCCCTTCCCCGCCAGCCGACCGCGCCGACTGCGCCGAGACGAGTTCACGCGTGCTCTGGTGCGCGAAAACCAGGTACTGGTGAGCGACCTGATCCTGCCGGTGTTTGTGTTGCCGGGCAAAAACAAGATCCAAAACATCGCCTCCATGCCCGGCGTGCAACGCCTGAGCCTGGACCAGCTGCTGCCGGTGGCCGACGAGTGCGTGCGGCTGGGCATTCCGGTGATGGCCTTGTTCCCCGTGATCGACCCGAAGAACAAATCGGAAGACGGCGCCGAAGCGCTGAACCCGCAAGGCCTGGTGCCCAAGGTCGTGCGTGAGCTGAAAAAGCGTTTTCCCGAGCTGGGCATCCTGACCGACGTGGCGCTCGACCCCTATACAAGCCACGGCCAAGACGGTGTGCGCGACGCAAGCGGCTACATCCTCAACGACGAGACGGTGAAGATCCTCGCCCAGCAGGCGCTGGTGCAGGCCGAGGCAGGCGTCGACATCGTGGCGCCGAGCGACATGATGGACGGCCGCATCGGCGCGATCCGCGATGCGCTCGAAGCGAACGGCCACATCCACACGCGCATCATGGCCTACAGCGCCAAGTACGCGAG
>JBBRFR010000130.1:0-9673 GCA_038241485.1 Burkholderiales bacterium | reverse complement strand
CTCACTGATCTGAAATCATTTTTTCTCGGTCTTGGTGGCCCGTGGCCTGAGGTGGGGTGATGCCCGCGGTGTTGCATCCGGCGCGCGCCCGGGCCCGTAGGCCCGAACCATGGATTGCAGACTCTGTCGCTCGGCTTCGGGCAGCGTTTGCACCAGGGATTGATCTGCCAGCACCGCTTGCGCCACGGCGAACTCATCGCCCGTTCGCACCAGACCCCGCTTGAGCATGGCGGCGTAGCGACCCCACACGCGAGACCGAACATGAGACAGGCTCAGAAGACCTTTTGTGTGCATTTCCGCGTCGAGCGCAATCACCTGCGACAGGGGCCAAGGAGACGAGATTTCCAGGCAGTTGTTCACCGCCATGCGAAGCCCCGAAGACGCGCGCTCGGGTGACTCTTGCTCGTGTCGTTCAAGCACGCGCAAAGGTCGATCTTGGGCAGAAGCTACACGTTGGTCGAGGAAGCGCTCGGAGAAAAAGCGCAAGAACGCCTTCATGTCGGTGTATTCAGCAGTCGAGGTCATTTGCAGGCGTTCGAACGATAGGAGGGCTGGCGCTGTCGTACCCGGTGTTCATGTCGGCCTCACCAAACGATTGCCGCAGGCCCACCAAGCCCAGCCCGCGAGCAAGAAGGTGGCGGCAATGCCCAGGCCGTACACCGCGACACCCCCATACCCGCCCACATTCGCCGGGTTCAAAAAAGGGTACGGGTACCAGCCCATGCTGGCGCCGCGCCACAACACGTAAACAAGATAGGCGATGGGAAACACCAAGGCCAGGGCGATGAGCTTGGCATCAAGCTTCGCGGCGGGTCGCCGCAGTAGCCAGTCGAGCACCACGGCCACGGGCATCAGGTAGTGCACGACGAAGTTGACCCAGGGTCGCAGCGCGCCCAGGTCGACGTTGCGCAGCAGCACGGCAAAAACAAGGCCGACCACGGTCATGTTCACCACCGACACATAGCGCCATGCATCTTTGTGCGAAGACCGGCCGAACACGCTGAACAGCAGCACGAAGGCCGCAAACAGGTTCGACAGATTGGTGAAGTAGCTGAAGAAGTTCAGCGGGCTGTAACCCGCCCCGACATGCAGCCACAGCTGATGGCCGATCGCCGCAAGAACCAGCGCCGCGAGCAGGGTGCGCGAGATGGCCAGCATGAACGACGGCTCAGGCTTCTTCGAAGCTCACTGGCTGGGTCGTTGACGCCCTGGTGCGGATGACCACCGCCCCGCCGATCTTGTCGTGCCAGCCTTGTTTGCGTGCATCGAAGCCGATCCAGATGAAGCCCAGGCCCAAGGGCAGCGTCGACACGAAGTACCCAAGGTAACGCGCGATGGACTGGCCGACCGACAACGTCTTGCCGGTTCTTGCGTGCACGATCCTCAGCGACAAAGCCATCTTGCCCGGGGTGGCCTGCTTGCTCCGCCAGAAGAGGATGGCAGCGACGGCCGGGAACACCCAGGAAATGAGCACGTCGGCCGGGCCCGCGATGAAGCTGGCCTTGTTTTCGGCAAAGTACCCATCCCCATAGATCGCATACAGCACGGGGTAGGTGATCGCGATGATCAGCACTGCGTCGATGAGCGCAGCACCCAGGCGAATCCAGAAACCGGCGTATTCCAAGCCGCTGTTGACATCGGCAACGGCAGCGTTGGGAGGGGCGTAGGGGTTGGTGCTCATGTGGAGTTGGGGTGGGTTGAATTCACACGTTATAGACGCGGAGCGGGGCGGGGCGGGCCGGGCCATTAGAAGCTCGACCCGGGCTCGGCAAGAAAGGCCAGCTCCTCAGGCGTCGAAGGGCGGCCCAGTATGGCGTTTCGGTGAGGGTAGCGGCCAAAGCGGTCGATGATGGCTTTGTGCCGCAACTCGAAGTCGTGGTTGTGCTTCGGCGCGTTGTGGCCGAACAGGCGCTCGGCCACCTGGTGGATCAGCCCCGACTCGCTGTGCATGTAAGGCATGTACAAAAAGGCCCGCTCTTCGGGAGACAGCGCCAGGTCGGCCTGCGCGGCCACGGCCTCCTGCGCCAAGACCAAGGCCAGGGGGTCGGTCGAAAAAGCCTGCGGCGTGCCGCGGTGCATGTTCCTGGGAAACTGGTCGAGAACAATGATTTCGGCCAGCCGCCCCTGCGGCTGCAGCCTCCAGCTGAAGAGTTCGCCGCATGCGCCCTGTTGGTGAAGCTCGGAGAACCTCTCGGCGATCAAACGATCAAGCGCGGGGTCAACCTTCCACCACTGCGCGGGTGCGATCTCGGTGAACCAGAACTGAAGAACAGACCTGTGCATGCTTGGCCTCGCAGTGATTTGGTTTTTGCGATCCGGGGCTACCAGAATGCATTGTCTTCACGTTCACGCACCCGCTCGGCTGGCGCCGCATCGATGTACCCGGCGATCGTGGTCGGGCGGGGGGGCTGTCATCTCGCTGGCCTCGCTGCAGGGTCAGTTCCCGCAGGCCCGACCCTGAGGCCCACCCGGGTGTTGTGCAGCTCATAAACATACGCCGCGTGGCAAGCCTTGCCGCGCGGGCTGGTGCGCAGCAACTCGTCGGCTTCGATGCTCTTGATGCGGCGGCGCAGCTCCCTTGCCATCTGGCTGACCGTCCACGACGCGACCGAAGCGCAGAACTTCGGCACCTCTTTAGGCGAGAGCAGCGCCAGCACAAAACGGGTGCAGCGGCCCACGGCCACACGCAGTGACTCGCGGTGCGCGTCGACCACCTTCGAGCCACTGCCGCGCGCCAGTTGAACCGAGAGGCTGACCGCGTGCAGATGGCAAGCCTCCGTGCTCTGTTGGAGGCTGAGCATCTTGGTAGACGACGGGGTGCCCAGGTAGGCATTGACCTCATCAACGCCCTGCCGGTACAGACGATGCTCCAGCTCGCTGACCAGCGCGTCGGAGGCCATCGCGCGCCCAGCCGAGCCGCCGGCGGCCAGCGCGAGCATCAGCGCGAACAATGCGCGCGCGCCCGGTGAATGAAGCAGCACAACCGACATGGCCTTCAGTGTGCACGCGGCAGCCGCGGCGTTGCAAAAACCGGGCCCCATACAATCCCTCGTCTTATGACGCACATGACACCGACTTTGAAAACCACCTCGAAAGCCACTGCCTCCGGCAAGCCGCGCATGCCCACCACCGCAACGAAGAACGAAGACCTGGTGCTTCAGGTGAAGCAGACCGCCACACCCACGATCAAGACGGTGCTCGTCGCTTCTTACGGCTGGCCGACGGACGCGATGCAACCTTCAAAGAGGCAGGCGGTGAGGCGCTGAGGGTCGCCGCTCCCGAGATGGCGGCACGGCGACACGGTCACCCCACGGTGCGCAGAAGTGCCGGCAAGTGGGTCATGCTGCCGAACACCGCGTGTGCACCTGCGTCGAGCAGCTTTTTCGGTGATGTCATGGCGGCGTAACCCAGCGCTCGCATTCCGGCGGCTCTGGCCGCCTGCACACCGGTCGTCGAATCTTCAACCACGACACATTCGCTCGGGGCAGCACCCAGCGATCGAGCCGCATGCAGAAAAAGATCGGGCGCCGGCTTGGGCTTCTCTACATCTTCGAAAGAGAACATCCGGTCGGTGAAGTGCTTGAGCAAGCGGGTCTTGCCAAGGGTGGCCTGCATCTTGAGGTGCCGCCCGTTTGACGCCACGCAGTACGGCACTGGCAGAGAAAGCAGAAGTTCTTCGACGCCGGCGACTGCGCTCAAGTGTTCAGAGAAAGCAGCGAGCGTGGCTTCTCGAAACTGATCTAGAAAACCGGCTGGTACCACGCCGCCACACAGCGCACCAACTTCCTTCAGGAAGCCCACATTCGACGTGCCGATGAATCGATCCATCGTCTCTTCGTATGAAATGCTGACGCCGCTCTCCAGCAACATCGTGTGCAGAACAGAGTGGCTGATGTGTTCGCTGTCGACGAGAACACCATCGCAGTCAAAGATAACCAGTGCAGGTGGTCGCATGTGTTGGCTCAGGCCGACCTTCTCGCCGGCTCACTTTGATGCAGGAACTTGGTGTACAGATCGCGCGGCGGCGCCACCGAAATCGACTTGAGCATTTGACCGACATTGCCTCGGTGATACCCACCGTGGCTCACCACGTGAAGCAGGATTTCTTCGCGAGACATCCGGCCTCGGTCGCCATCGGTGAAGGTGAAGTCCAGCATCTCTGCACAGGCAGAGGCAGGGAGCGCGGCAACGTAGTTCACGTACCAGGCGTCCGTGGCCTCAACATCAGCCCGGAGTTGCGCCAGGGCCGGCGTTTCTTCCGTGTTCGTAGCGTCAAAGGGTCGCGGCTCTCCACTGAGGCGGGCTCGAAACAATCTGTCCACCACGTGGATGTGATTGAGCGTGCGCGTACAGGTGTGCAACTGCTCGGCGCGCTCAGTGGGCAGGCCAGCCAAGAGCGCGAACAACTCGCGGTTGGCCCATGCTTTGTAGGCAAACAGTGACTTCAGCGTGTCTGTAGACATGGCGCCTCCGCAGTGTGGGTATGACCCACATTTGACACGAGGGCCGCCCGAGGGCGCCAGCTCCCGCGTCGCGCGACCCGCTGAAAGTGCACGTCCGCGAACCCCCAACGGAAAAAAGGCCCGCAGCTCAATGCAACGGGCCTTCTTCACAAGCAACAAGCGGGTTTGCTCAAAACGGAATGTCGTCGTCCATGTCATCAAACCCGGTCGACGACTTGCTCGGCGTGGGCTTGCTGGCCGCAGGCCGTGCAGCCGGGGCGCTGCGCTCGGGGCGCTCACCACGCTCGGCACCACCGCCGCCACCACCGCCACCTTGCGCCGCGCGGCTGTACCCGCCGCCACCGCCACCCCCTTCATCACCACCACCGCCTTCACGGCCGCCGAGCAGCTGCATGTTGTCGGCCATGATTTCGGTGGTGTACTTTTCGAGGCCGTCTTTGTCAGTCCACTTGCGGGTCTTTAAGCGGCCTTCGACGTAGACCGGGCGGCCCTTTTTCAGGTACTCGCCAGCGATCTCGGCCAGGCGGTCGAAGAACACCACGCGGTGCCATTCGGTTTCTTCCACCTTCTCGCCACTGGTCTTGTCTTTCCAGTTGCGCGAGGTGGCAATGGTGACGTTGCAGATGGCGGCGCCGCTGGGGGTGTAGCGCACTTCGGGGTCACGGCCCAGGTTGCCGATGAGGATGACTTTGTTGATCGAGGCCATGGGGGCGCTCCTGCTAAAAGAGGGGACGATTGTCCCGAAGGATCGGGGTGAAACGGTGGAATTTCACGCGAATGCGTGCTGCCGCCAGCTTACCGTACCGCGGTGCCCGCCGGCACCGGCAATGATGGGGGAGTCTCCCGCTTCCCCCGCCTGGGGGCAGGTGTTTGCCCACTTATCCGCTGTGCTACCGACCACACGCTCTCTCGCACCCACCGTCAAGTTCTCGCGTGCCGGTTCGAACGCCCCGCACGAGGGGGATGACGGCCGTGATGCGCTGCCCGTCGGCACGCGCCTGGCCGAGTTTGAGCTGCTGTGCGTGCTGGGCACGGGTGGCTTCGGCATCGTCTACCTGGCGCTCGACCACGCGCTGATGCGCCAGGTGGCCATCAAGGAGTACATGCCCAGCTCGCTGGCCGTGCGCGGCGCAGGCTCGTGGGTGGCGTTGCGCGCGCCCCAGCATGCCGACACCTTTGCCGCCGGCCTCAAGTCGTTTGTCAACGAAGCGCAGATGCTGGCGAGCTTTGACCACCCCTCGCTGCTGAAGGTGCTGCGCTTCTGGGAAGACCATGGCACGGCCTACATGGTGATGCAGTACTACCCGGGGCTCACGCTGAAGCAGTCGCTGTCGGCGATGGACAAGCCTGCCACCGAGGCCTGGTTGCGCTCGCTGGCCGAGCCGGTGCTCGACGCGCTGGAGGTGCTGCACCGCGCCGGCGTGTACCACCGCGACGTGTCGCCCGACAACATCCTGATGCAGATCGACGGCCCGCCGGTGCTGCTGGACTTTGGTGCCGCGCGCCGGGTGGTGGGCGAGCACAGCCAGGCGCTGACGGCGATCCTGAAGCCGAGCTTCGCGCCGGTGGAGCAGTACGCCGACATCGTGGGCATGCGCCAGGGCCCCTGGACCGACTTATACGCCGTGGCCGCGGTGCTGTACTACCTGATCCGGCGCCAGCCACCGGTGCCGGCGGCGGCGCGGGCGGTGCGCGACACCCAGCGCCCCCTGGCCGACGAGCCGGGCGAAATGAACCTCGCGTTTTTGCAGGCGATCGACTGGGCGCTCGCCGTGGCGCCCGAAAACCGCCCACAAAACGTGACGCAGATGCGCGACGCGCTGCACGGCCGGCTGAAGCGGCCCACGCCGCCTGGCCCGGGCGAAAAACGCAGCGGCTGGCTGGCACGACACCCCGCCCGGCTGTGGGGCGCGGGCATCGCGACGGGCTTGATCGTGGCAACGCTGGGGGCGGTGTGGGCCGATCGCAGCAACGCCACACGCCCCGCGGCGGCGGTGGTGGCCCAGGCCCCCGAAGCGCGCCCGGTCGTGGCCGCACAGGTGCCCAAGCCCACGCCCACACCCGCCAAGCCCGCGCCGGCCAAGCCAGAGCCACCCAGGCCCGCGCCCGCCAAACCGGCCAAGGCCGCGGCAGCCCCACCCGCTGCACCGAAGTCGCCCGACCAGGCCTGCAGCGGCCTCAACTTCTTTCGCAAGGCCTTTTGCGTGAGCCGCGAGTGCGCCAGCTCACGCTTTGAGCAGCACCCGCAGTGCGTGGCGCTGCAGCGCGACAGCGACGCCCGCCAGCGTGACGAACGGGAACGCCAACGCGGCGGTTAGCTTGTAGCCCCCCAGTCGCGTCGCTCCTGCCCCCGTGGGGCGCCGTCCGGCTTGGGGCGGCCCGGCGCCGCACGAGGCCGGACGCAGCCGCCCTCAAGGCGCCGGCTGGTACCCCGTCACACCCATCTGCCACAGGAAGAATGCAAACATGTCGGCGCGCTCTTCGAGCTGCTGCTTCTTGGTGTTGCCGATGCCGTGGCCGGCGTCGTAGGCCAGGCGCATCAGCACCGGCTTGCCGCTGCTGGTGGCGGCCATCAGGCGGGCGGCGGCCTTGGTGCTTTCCCACACCTCCACCCGCGGGTCGTTGACGCCGTGCGTCAGCAGCACCGCGGGGTAGGACGTGCCGGCTTGGATGTTGTCGTAGGTGCTCATGGCCAGCAAGGCCTTGAAGCCGGCTTCGGTCTTGGTGCTGCCGAACTCGGGGATGTTGGGCACGCCGTTGGCCGTGGTTTCCATGCGCAGCATGTCGAGCGCGCCCACCGCCGGAATGACGGCGGCAAACAGATCGGGCCGCTCGGTCATGGCGCGGCCGACCAAGATGCCGCCCGCGCTGCCGCCCAAGATGCCGAGCTTGGCGGGTTGGGTGTACTTCTGCGCGATCAGGTATTCGGCGCAGGCGATGAAGTCTTTCCAGGTGTTGGGCTTGGTGGCCTGGTAGCCGCCGCGGTACCACTCCTGGCCGTAGACGCTGCTGCCGCGCGGGTTGGCAATGGCGTACACACCTCCCACGTCGAGCCAGGCGAGGCGGCTCACGCTGTAGAAGGGCTCTTCGGTGATGCCGTAGCTCGCGTAGCCGTAGAGGATGGTTGGGTTGTTGCCGTCGAGCTTGACGCCCTCGCGGTGAATGATCGACATGGGCACCAGCGCGCCGTCGTGGCTCTTGACCTTGACCTCGGTGGTGACGATGCCCTTGGGCATGTCGTACGGGCCGGTGGGTTGCAGGCCGGTGTTGCTCACGCTGCCGTCGGCCGCCACCTGGTAGTACTGGTTGGCGCTGTTCCAGCTTTGCAGGGCGATCAACACACCGGGCAGAGTGGGGTGGGCGGCGGAGACGCTGCCTTCGCCGCTGACGAGCTCAAACGAGCCTTCGAGCGGTAGCTTCACCTCGACCGGTGCGCTGCTCGCGCCATGCGGGCGCTTGAACAGGCGCTTGACGTTGCCGTCGCGCGTTTCCACGTAAATGGCATCGGCCGCGGCCACCACGTTGACCACCACCCGCTCGCTCGGGGGCATCACCACTTCGGCGGTTTTCAGGTCGGGCGACCTGAGCTTGACCGACAGCACCTGCGAGCGCGGCACACCCTTGTGCGACACGAGGTAGAGCGAGCCGTCGAAGTAGGCGACGCCGGTCACTTCATCGCTCGTGTTGAGCACACGCCTCCAGACCGGCTTGCCGGCCAGCACCCCGGCCTGCGGCGCCACGTAGAGGCCGAGCTCGCGCTGGGTGCCGTTGATCACATACCCAAAGGCCCACTTGCCGTCGTATGAGAGGCTGACAAAAGGGATCTCGGCGGCGCCGATCTTCACGCCCTTGACTGCCGTGCCAAACACGGTGCGGGCCGCACCGACCCGCTCGCCCGGGCGCAGCATCACGGTCTGGCTGTTCTGGTACTTGGCGGTGGCCTTGTCGCCGGCGCGCGGGGCACGCAGGCGGTTGAACAGCAGGGTCTTGCCATCGGGTGACCAGTCCACGCCGCCAAAGTCGGCGCGCACGATGGGTTGGCCCACGGGCTTGCCAGTGCGTGTGTCCATCAGGTGCAGCACCGCTGCTTCAGAGCCCTGCGACGACAGGCCGTAGGCCACGAGTGCCCCATCGGGCGAAGGCACATACCAGTTGATGGCGTGCGGCTTGCCAGTTTTCTTCTCAAGCGCCTCGGGGTCAACGAGCAGCTTGTCGACGCCTTTCAGGCCCTGGCGCATGTAGAGCTTGAACTGGTTTTCGGTGGCCGAGCGGCGCTCGACAAAGTAAAGCTCACCGGGCAGGCGCGTGACCTGGGCCACGCGGTCGGAGGTGGCCGAGTCGTATTGCATGATTTTTTCGAGCAGCGCGTCGCGCCCGGGGATACGCGCGAGCGTGGCGTGAGCGTTGTCGCTGTGCGCCTTCATCCACTTGGCGACCTCGGGGTCGGCCTTGTTCTCGAAGTAGCGGTAAGGGTCGTCGATCTTCGTGCCGTGGTAGCTCTCGGTCACGTTGCGCACGGGTGCGGTGGGGAGCGTGGTGAGAGGTGTGGCTTGTGCGAAGGCTGCGACCGCTGTGCCGCCAAGGGCCAGGGCCACGGCTGCGCGGCGCAGCTGAGAAAACGCGAGCTTCATGGTGTGAAGGTTCCTGAGATGAAGCCGGCCGCGAAAGGGGTGTTTGCGCGGCCGGTTGGTGTGAGGCGTGGTTGCCGGAGGCGAAGTTAGCACGCCGGGCTCAGGGCTCGCCATCCCAATAATCGAGAGCCTCTTTGAGGGGGTGGATCTGGTCAAACCCATGCGGGTCGCCGTCGCGCGTGGCCGAAGCCAGGTACTTGCCGGAGTCGGGGTACTCGACCACCTCGGGGCTGTCTTTGGTGCTGATGGAGAGGTACTTCAGCGGCGCGGCCGAGGTGTTGATGATCTGGTGTGGGTAGGCGGGGCCGGGCGGGATGAACACCACGTCGCCCGCGCGAATGGACAGCAGCTCGCCCGCCACCCGCAGCGTGCCCTCGCCTTCGAGCACGATGAACATCTCTTCTTGCGCGTAGTGAAAGTGGTAGGGGCAGGCGCGCTTGCCGGGAGGAACGGTGTCGACACTGGCGCCGAGCTTGAGCGCCACCGTGCCGGCGGCCAGGCGCGCGCCCGTCCATTCGTAGAGCGGCTCGCGCGTTTCGTGCTTGAGCGGCACGTCGTTGAAGTTGCGGATGAGTTGCT
>JBBRFR010000129.1:0-9678 GCA_038241485.1 Burkholderiales bacterium | reverse complement strand
CGAAGCGCACGCCGACAGCCAGGAGCAGGTGGTCATCGCCGGTGAACGCACCCTGCTCACGGTGCAAGACTTCTCCAGCGACATGGGGTCATTGCGCAAGCTGTTCGACCTGTTCGAACAAAAAACCCAGCTCATGCGATTGCTCTACGTGAGCAGCCGCGCCGAAGGTGTTCGCATCTACATCGGTGGCGAAAGCATGGTGGTGCCCTTCGAAGAGCTGTCGGTGGTGTCAGCGCCGTATGAAGTCAACGGCCGGGTGGTGGGCACACTGGGCGTGATCGGCCCCACCCGCATGGCCTACGACCGCATGATCCAGATCGTCGACATCACCTCGCGGCTGGTGAGCAACGCGTTGAGCGTGAAGTAGCTACCTACAATGCAAGCCTTCGGGCCGTTAGCTCAGTTGGTTAGAGCAGAGGACTCATAATCCTTTGGTCGTTGGTTCAAGTCCAACACGGCCTACCAATCAAATCAAGTACCTACAGCGCGGCCAATGCCTTGCTGTGCGAGCTCTGTCAACGGAGCGTCAACCGGCACTTGCCAGGCCAGAGCGTCCACGCCGACGAGCGGGTTTAGCTTTCGGGCTTGCGCCAGGTCTTCTTCAGACCCGGACGGCGACGGCTGGGGATGGGAGAACAACAAGTCCTGCAAGGTCGGATCGACGGGGTCGCCCTCGTCGGCCGGCTTCAAGGTGTCCGGTAGCAGCCTCCAGGACGCCAATGGCAACAACTTCTACCCACGCGGCGTGAACAACCCTCATGCCTGGTACGACACCCAGTCTTACAACGTGCTGCCCAACCTGGCCGCACGCCGCACCAACCTGATCCGCATTGTCTGGACCACACAGGGCAGCCCTGCGCGGTTGGACCAGGTGCTGACGGCCATCGAAGCGCAGAAGATGATTTCGATGGTGGAGTTGCACGACGGCACCGGCAGCAACGACCCCAGGGTTCTGGAGAGGCTGGCCTCTTATTGGGCACGAAGCGATGTGGCCGCGGTTCTCAAGAAGCATGAGCGTTACTTGATGATCAACATCGCCAACGAGTGGGGCGCTCACGACAAAAGCGAAGCGCAGTGGGCCGCTGACTACAAGCGCCCTATCTCCATCATCCGCGATGCGGGCCTGACCACCACCATCGTGATCGACAACCCCGGTTGGGGCCAGAATGGAAACGGGGCCTTGTGGCACGGCCAGGAATTGCTCAACCACGATCCGCGGCACAACCTGATGTTTGCCATCCACATGTACGGGTCATGGAACAAAGCCAGCGATATCTACAACGCCATGAACAACTATCGGAACAACGGGCTTGCACTGGTGATTGGTGAATTCGGCTACAACCACAACAGCGGCAGCAACAACCTCGGGAGCAAGGTCGATGCAGGCTCGCTGATGCGGTATGCCCAGCAATTCGGAGTGGGTTACATCGCCTGGTCCACACAAGGAAATGACGCCGAGAACGCCTGGCTGGACTTGATGACAAACTGGTCTGGCACCACCGCCTGGGGCAACTTGGTCTGGTACAGCCCATACGGCATCTACAACACGGCGCGGCCGGCCTCGGTCTTCAAGTAGCCTCTTCCGGGATCGAACACTGGCAGGCATGAGGTCGAGCTTGCCGCAGAAGACCAGGATGCGAGTGCGGAAGTTGTCGAAGCTGCGGAAGCCGCGAGCGTTGGCCTTGAGTGTCTGGATGATCGAATTGAAGCCTTCGGCGGCGGCGGCGGCGGCGGCGTTGGTGATGCTGTGCCTGGTGTAGTTGAGACCACAGCTTTGAGCCAGAAGGACGCTCAGCCCTTTGGGGCAACAAGCGTCGCCATCCAGAAGGCAATTTGCTGACCGGCTAGCGCCGGAACTCGCTCTGCTTCATGGCCAGGTAGTCCGCACGCTCCACCTCACGCAGTTGTTGCGCGTACTGCTCGGTCGCCGCGAACCAGCTTTCCAGCCTGCGGGTGCGCTGCTGTGCTCCTGGTGACGCGAGGTAGGCATCGATCGCCAGGTAGTAGCGCATGGTGTTGCGCTCGATCGCACCGCGCAGGCCGCCGATGTAGCCCGTGCTGCCGCTTTTGGTAAACCCCACCTTGCCGGCGCCCAGCGTGGCCAGGTAGCCCTGCATGGCCAGCTTGGCGGCGAAGCCGTAGCTATAGGCGTAGCGTAGGTGCAAGAAGGTCTTGCTGCCATCGGCCAGCGGGATGGCTTGCAGCTGGATGCGGTAGTCGCGGGTCGAGAAGGGGCCGCTCTCGGCTCCGAGCCGAACATCGAGGTAGTCAGCGCTGACGGTTTCGGGCTTGAGCGTGAAGGCCACGCGGTAGGCCTCGCTCAGCGGTTGGTCGTGTTTGCGGCCGATGTGCACGGCCAGCGCATTGCCGCTCACGGTGCACTGCTTGGTGTTGATGTGCAGCATCAAGATTTCGCACCACGCGGCGGGCCGATGCAGCTGTTCGCGCAGCAAAGCGAAGGGCTGTGAGACGACGGCGTCGATGCTGCCTTGCAGCTGCGAGCCGGTCTCGCTGCTGTCGAGCACCAGGGGGCGCTGAAACGGGCTGCGATCAAGCCGTGGGGCAAGCTCGGCATGGCGCTCGCGCAGGGACGCAGCTGAGCTGGGGTCGGCCGCCCGCACGGGCAGGCAGGTCAGCAGCAGCGTGGCCGCCAAGAGCAGCCAGGCGAGGTGAAGCAGGGGCTTGTGAGTCATTGGCAAAAGTCTCCCGGCGGGTGCCGCCAAAGGGATTGGAGGCCGAGCCTCGCACGGCAGTTCCGGTGACGCTGTAGGACAGGGCCGGTTTCGTGCTGCCGCCGGTGCAGTAGGCTGCAACTTTTGAACCCCCACATTCGGAGACATTCATGGGCAACAGACTGCAAGGCAAGGTCGCGATCATCACGGGCGCCACCAGCGGCATTGGCGAGGCCACCGCACGCCGTTTTGTGGCCGAAGGCGCCACGGTGATCATGGCCGGGCGCAGTGTGGAACGGGGCCAGGCGTTGGCCAAAGAGCTGGGCGGGCAGGCCGTGTTCCAAGCCGCCGATGTGATGCGCGAAGGCGACATTGCCGCCCTGGTCGATACCGCCCAGGCCCGCTTCGGCCGGCTCGACTGCATGTTCAACAACGCGGGCGGCAACACCCCGGGCGCGCTGGAGTCGGTGACCGAGCAAGAGGTCGACTACGCGATGAAGCTGCTTTACGGCAGTGCGCTCTTTGGCATCAAACACGCGGCGCGGGTGATGGCCGGCAACGGCGGCGGCAGCATCATCAACAACTCCAGCATCGCCGCGCACCGCTTGGCGCAAGGCGCCATGCTGTATTCGTGTGCCAAGGCGGCGGTGAGCCACCTCACGCGTTTGATGGGCGTGCAACTGGGCCCGCAGGGCATTCGGGTCAACTCGATTTCGCCGGGAGCGATTGCCACGCCCATCTTTTGGGGCGGCGCCAGCACCACCACCGACGAGGTGAACCACAAGCGCCTGGCCAAGCTGCAGACGAACCTGGCGCACGCCACGCCCACACCGCGCTCGGGCGTGGCCGATGACATTGCCAACGCGGCATTGTTTCTCGCCAGTGACGAAGGCAGCTTCGTCAACTGCCATGACCTGGTGGTTGATGGCGGGCGCATCTGGCAGTTCAACGAGCGGCCGCGCGAAACGGGTGCAGCCTGAGCGAACTCATGTCAGACGACAACCAGATCGAGGTGCCGCCCTCGTTCATTGCACTCTTTGTTGAGCCGGGGCGCATCAAGCCGAATGCGTCGCGTGCCGAGATCCAGCAGCGTTATGAGTTTTGCGAAGACTTCGCGAGCATGCTCACCGAAACAGCGCAGAGCCGGCTGTGGGAGCTGGGCATCACCGAGGGCGATGTGCTGGCACGCATTCACAGCGGCCTGCTTGCGGGCGAGGCGGGTGTGAATGCGGCCGAGGCGCAGTGGGTGCTGCGCCGGCTGGCCGAGCTGCTGGGCTGGGAGGGCCCGCAGCTCTGAGCGAAGCTTCAGCTGAAGTTGCTTTGCCCGATGCCCGCGATGGCCCACTCGCGGCTACCGTCGACTGGCTTCACCAGGTGCCAGATTTCGTCAAACGTGGTCGTGGCCGCGTCTTTTTCTTCGCGGATCAGGCCATGGAAGCGCACGCTGACGATCTGGCGCTCAGGCTCTTGAGCGAAGTCGAGCACCTGGGCGTTGAGCTGCACCACGTCGGTTTGCTGGGTGCTGGCCTTGCGGTCTTGCAGGTCGAGCCGGAAGGTGGCAAACATCTCGGGTGTGGCGAACTGGCGCAGGTCGTCGAGGTTGGCCGCATCGTTGGCCGCTTGCATGCGGATGAAGATGAGCTTGGCGATGCGCTCAAACGCGGGCGCATCAAAACCTGCAGGCAGGCTGCCCACCGGGGCCAGGCCGGGCTCCATGACACCCGCGGGTGCGGCAGCGCTGCCTGAACCAAACGCGGGGGTGTTATTCAGCGACGGCCCGGCACCGGCGAACTGCATGCCCTGCGGGGCGCTGTTCGCTGCGGCCTTGGGCCCAAAGCGGCGCATCAAGAAGCGCACCACAAACACCGCAGCCACGGCCAGCAGGATCATGGTGAGAATGTTGCCCATCTCGGCGCCCATGCCCAGGTGGCTCATCAGCGCGGCAATGCCCAGGCCAGCGGCGATGCCGGCGAGCGGGCCCATCCAAGAGCGCTTGGGTGCGGCAGCAGCAGCGCCCGGCGCGGTGGCCCCAGGTGTGGCCGCTGGCTTGGCCGGAACCGACGGGGACGGCGGCGGTGTTTGGCGCTGCATGCCCGAAGAACCGCCCCCACCCAGGCGCTTGGCCTCGACGTGGGTGCTGGCGAAGCTCAGGCTCAGAAAGGCCACGAACAGACTGAACAGAATGCGTTTCATGAGATCTCTCAAGGGTGTGCAGGGAAATCCTGCCTGTGAGTGGCAAGTATGGGGGTAATGGCGCCGTTTGCAAGTTTGGGTTCAGCAAGCGGGCCGCTCACCTCAGACTGCCGGGTCGAGACTGAGTTCCCCTGCGGGGATGTCAGGCGGCCAACGGCATCGAGATGATGTCGATCTGCTGCAGCACCTCGGGTGTGAGCTTGGGGATCACATCAATCGCGCCCAGGTTGTTTTGCAGCTGGCTGATCTTCGACGCGCCGGTGATCACCGTGCTCACGCGCGGGTTTTTGGCGGCCCAGGCAATCGCCAACTGGGCCATGCTGCAGCCCAGGTCGGCTGCGACCACTTCGAGCTTGGCCACGGCGGCGTTTTTAGCCTGGTCGGTGACGCTCTCGACGATGAAAGCCATGTCGCGCCGCGCGGCGCGGCTGTCGTCGGGCACGCCGCTTTTGTACTTGCCGGTGAGCAGGCCACTTGCCAGCGGGCTCCAGGTTGTGAGGCCGAGGCCCATGTCTTCGTACAGGCGCAGGTACTGCTTTTCGACGCGCTTGCGGTGGAACAGGTGGTACTGCGGCTGCTCCATCAGCGGCTTGTGCAGGTGGTGTTTGTCGGCGATCTCGTAGGCCGCGCGTATGTCACCGGCGCTCCACTCGCTGGTGCCCCAGTACAGCGCCTTGCCCTGCGTGATCATGTCGCTCATGGCCCACACGGTCTCTTCGATCGGCGTGTTCGGGTCGGGCCGGTGGCAATACACGAGGTCGATGAAGTCGAGGCCCATGCGTTGCAGCGAGCCGTCGATGGCTTGTGCAAGGTACTTGCGGTTGAGCGTGGCGCGGCGGTTGATGGCCAGCGGCTCCTTGCGCGCCAGGCCGAGAAAGAACTTGGTCGAGACGATGTAGTTCAGGCGTGGCCACTTCAAGGCCTTGAGCGCTTCGCCCATCACCACTTCGCTTTGCCCATCGGCGTAGGCCTCGGCGTTGTCGAAGAAGTTGACGCCGCCGTCATAGGCCGCGGCCATCATCTCCTTGGCCGCATTCACGTCCACCTGGTTGTGGTACGTGACCCAGGAGCCCAAAGACAACTCGCTCACTTGCAGGCCGCTGCGGCCCAGGCGTCGGTAATTCATGTGTGTTGATCTCGTGTGGGGAGTGGTGAAACTGGTGACTTTCTTTATACCAACATCAGGGAGTTGAAATCGTTGCGCAAGACAGAACGTGGCGTTTGTTATCGTCCCTGGCATGCCACGCTTTGCTGCCAACCTGAGCTTGATGTATGGGGAACACGGCTTCTTCGACCGCTTTGCCGCGGCGCGCGCCGATGGTTTTGATGCGGTGGAAATTTTGTTCCCCTACGAGCATGCGCCGCAATTGCTGGCCGACTTGTTGAAGGCGCATGGCTTGCAGCAAGTGCTGTTCAACGCCTCGCCCGGCGAGTGGGCGGCAGGTGAGCGCGGCCTGGCCTGCTTGCCGGGCCGCGAGGGCGAGTTTCAAAACACCATCGTGCAGGCGCTCGACTACGCCCAGGCCTTGGCTTGCCCTCGGGTGCATGTGATGGCCGGCCTGGCGCCTGCCCACGGTGATCTGCAAACCACCTGCGTGCGCAACCTCGCCTGGGCTGCGCAGCGTGCGGCCGATGTGGGTGTGGACCTGTTGATCGAACCCATCAACCCGCGCGACATGCCAGGCTACTTTCTCCACCGCCAGGCTCACGCGCACGCGCTGGTGATGGAGGTGGCTGCGCCCAATCTCAAGGTGCAGATGGACCTGTACCACTGCCAGATCGTCGAGGGCGACCTGGCGATGAAGCTGCGCCAGTACCTGCCCACCGGCCGTGTGGGCCACATGCAGATTGCCGGTGTGCCCGAGCGGCACGAGCCCGATGGGGGCGAGCTGAACTACCCCTATCTGTTGGCGCTGATCGACTCGCTGGGCTACAGCGGCCACATCGGTTGCGAATACCGCCCGCGCGCCGGCACCTCGGCCGGGTTGGGCTGGCTCGCGCCCTTCAGGGGTTAGACACCCCCGCCGCCACGTGCCCCGAGGGCACGGGTGGCGAGGCGTTTTCGAGGTGACCGGTCTGGGCGTCGAAGTAGAAGTCGGGCTCGAACTCACGCAAGAACGCGCCCTTGGGCAGCCCGCCGAGGAACATGGCTTCGTCGATCTCGATGTTCCATTCCATCAGCGTGCGAATGGCGCGCTCGTGCGCTGGCGCGCTGCGCGCCGTGACCAGCGCGGTGCGGATGCGCATCGATGGCGACTCCTGTCGCTGCAGCAGTTGCAAGGCTTCGAGCAGCGGTTTGAACGGGCCTGCGGCCAGCGGCAAGTCGGCGCGGTCACGTTCATGGGCCTGGAAGGCGTCGAGCCCGGCGAGCTGAAACACCCGCTCGGCTTCGTCAGAGAACAGCACCGCATCGCCGTCGAAGGCAATGCGCACCTCGTTCGGGTGTGCGTCGGAGGCGCGGGCTGAATGCGGATAGACACGCGCCGCCGGCACGCCGGCTTCGAGCGCCGAGCGCACGTCGGGCTCGTTGGTCGAGAGGAACAGGTTGGCGTTCAGCGGTTTGAGGTAGCGCCACGGCGACTCGCCGCGGGTGAACACACCACGCTGGATCGGTAGGCCGTAATGTTTGGCCGAGCGAAACACCCGCATGCCCGACACCGGGTCGTTGCGCGACAAGATCACCACCTCGACCGAGGGTGACTTGGTGTTGAAGGCCAGCAGCTTGTGGACCAGCGAAAACGCCACGCCGGGTTTGGCCGGCTCGGCCACGCGCTGCAGCTGCAGCTGCATGTAGGCGCGGTCGTCCTTGGCTTCGAAGAGTTGGTTTTCTTCTTCAAAGTCGAACAGGGCGCGCGAGGAGATGGCCACGACCAACTGGCCGGCAAGGGTGACAGGCATGCGGCGGATGATAGTGGGCCGACGGTGCCGCTGAAACAAACCAAACACAGCTACCGCAGCCATAACGTCGAGATGCGCTTGCCCCTGGCCGACGGCCTGCCAAATGTGAAAGCCGATGGTGACCAGATCGGCCGATGCTGTTCGCCAGGGGGGCTTTCGCTTCAGCGCTTGGGCACGAAGATGAAGTCGCCCGCTTCATGGCCCGCAAAACGAATCGGCGCGTACTGCGGCTTTTGCTCGACCTTGAGGCGCATGGCGCGCAGGCTGAAGCGCGCGGAGAGCGCGTCAAACAAGCGGCGTGTTTCGATCGGCTCGCGCACGGCGGCGAGCACGTCGAGCAGGCTGCTGGCAAAGAGCGAGTTGCGCCCCGCACCACCATCGACCACCGGCTCCAGCCCGCCCGAGGTCAGCGCCACGCGGGCGCGCAGCTGCGAGATGGCGCGCAAGGCGTCCCAGTGGCGCTCGCCCACCAGGTCGGCATCGGCCACCGGCAGGGCGGTGCGTGCCATGGTGCCGGAGTAACACGAGTCGGCGATCACCAGCACCTGGCGCACACCGAGTGCGTTGATCTGGTCGGTGACATCAACCACCGACATCCAGTTGCTGCGGTTCTCGCGCTCGCCGTCGACCGGCACCCAGTAGCCGCGTTGGTTGTTTTCATCCACGTCGCCGTGCCCGGCGTAGAAGATGAGCAGGTTGTCTTCGGGCTTCAAACGTGCACGCAAGGCGTTGAAGGCGGCGTACATCTCGCGCCGGGTGGCGTCGAACAGGGTGGTCACCTGGAAGTCGTAGCGCTGCTCCAGCATGCGCTTCATGTCTTGCGCATCGTTGATCGGGTTCTTCAACTGGGGCCAGTGGCGGTAGCCCTGGTTGGCGATGATGAGCGCGTGGTAGCGCGCGTTCGGCAGGCCGTGGTTGAGCTTGGGCGCGATCGAAGCGCTGGTGGCCGGCACCGCGCGGAAGTTGAGCAAGGCCTGCGTGCCTTGCCGGTCGGTGGCGGCAAAACGCACGTCGGAGCCGCCTTGCGACATGTCGAGCTCGGCACGGAAAAGGCCTTGTGAATCAACCGCCAGCGGCTTGTTGTTGAACATCAGCTGGCGCAAACCGGCGTCGGAGCTCACCTTGCCTCGCAGCTCACGCCGTTCGCCGTGGCCGCCTAAGGGCACGGTGGGTGCGGCACCGTCTTGCGCCGGTGTGGGCACCACGATCACCGGCTCGACCAGGTCGATGGTGATGCGGCCTGGCACGCCGGCCTGCCCACTGGCCTGGCGAAACAGGCGTGCAGCCAGCAGCGGGTCGCGCTTCACGCCCAAGCCACGCTCGTGCAGCGAGGCGAGGTTGATCAGCGCGCGGCTGTCGCCTTGCTGGCTGGCGCGGGTGTACCACGAGGCCGCGGTCGTGTAGTCGGGCACCGTGCCAATGCCGCGCTCGTACATCTCACCCACCTGGGTTTGCGCTTCGGCCTGGCCTTTCTGTGCAAATGGCAGCCAGATGGCGAGCGCGCGCGCGGGGTCGCGTGTGGCCAGTGCAAATTCGCCGCCGGCCTGCGCGCACTCGTAAGCCGGCAGCTTCTGCGGTCGTCGCGCCGAGAGCGACGTGGCGATGTTGCCCAGCTGTCGCACCTGCCCTTGCAGCAGGCAGTCAACGATCATCAGCTGCTCTTCGCTCAGGTTGGCCGGGGGTGTGGGTGATGGGCTGGCACAGGCGCTGAGCAGCAGCACGCCGAGGGCGCTCAGGCGTTTGATGAGGGGGGCGGTCATGGGCAAGCGCGCTGACACATTCAGATTTCGAACCTGAGGCCGACACCCAGGCGCGTTTCGCGCAGGTCGTTGCTGCCGCGCCGAACCGACACGTCGGCAAAGGTGGCGATGCCGCGCGTGAACTGCGCGATCGCACCCACCGCCAGGCCGATGGA
>JBBRFR010000128.1:0-9681 GCA_038241485.1 Burkholderiales bacterium | reverse complement strand
AGACCGCATGCGCCTCGTCCAGCCTGGGGATGTGGTGACGCTGGGCAAGTTCACCCTGCGCTTCATCGCGCCACCGCCTACCCCCAAGGGGAGGTGTGGTCGATCGTGGTGGAGCACACGTCGGGCAAGCGCCTGCTGGTGCAGGGCAGCGCCGGCATCGTGCCCGGTGCGCTCGCGGGGTTGAGGGTCGACACCGTGTTCCTGGGGGTGGGCACGCTGGGCAAAAAAGACGAGGCCTACCGCACGGCCTATTGGCAAGAAACCGTGCGCGCAAGCGGCGCCAAACGCGTGATCCCGATCCACTGAGACGACTTCTGGCTGCCGCTCGACCAGCCGCTGGCCGCCATGCCACTGCTGTTCGACCATTTCGACGTGGTGATGGCCGACCTCACCCGGCGTGGCGCAACCGATGGGGTGGAGGTGCAGCTGCCGCCGACCTTCAGCCCGTTTGCGCCTTGAGCTTCAGGTGCTCTTCGACACCGTGATGGTCGGGAACTTCGACGAAAAGTCTTTCGCTCGCTGCGCGATCTTCACCGCCAGTTGGCGGGCCATCGCCTTGTAGAGGCCAGCGATCTCGCCATCGGGCGCGCTCACCACGGTGGGCTTGCCTGAGTCGGCCTGCACCCGGATGCCCATGCTCAAGGGCAGCGCACCGAGGTAATCCATGTTGAACTCGGCCGCCATCTTCTTGCCGCCGTCTTCGCCAAAGATGTGCTCCACATGGCCGCAGTTGGTGCAGACGTGCATCGCCATGTTTTCGACGATGCCGAGGATGGGCACGCCAACCTTCTCAAACATCTTGATGCCGCGCCGTGCGTCGAGCAGGGCAATGTCTTGCGGGGTGGTGACGATCACCGCGCCAGTGAGTGGCACACGCTGGCTCAAGGTGAGCTGGATGTCACCGGTGCCGGGCGGCATGTCGACGATCAGGTAGTCAAGCTCGCGCCAGTTGGTCTGGCGCAACAGCTGGTCGAGCGCCTGAGTGGCCATCGGGCCGCGCCAAATCATTGCGTTGTCGGCTTCGACCAAGAAGCCGATCGACATCACCTGCACGCCGTGGTTTTCCATCGGCTCCATGGTCTTGCCGTCGGCGCTCTCGGGCCGCCCCGACAGGCCCATCAGCATGGGCTGGCTGGGGCCGAAGATGTCGGCATCAAGAATGCCCACGCTGGCGCCCTCTGCCGCCAGGGCCAGGGCCAGGTTGACGGCGGTGGTGCTCTTGCCCACACCGCCCTTGCCCGAGGCCACGGCGACGATGTTTTTCACGTTAGGCAGCAGCTGCACACCGCGCTGCACCGCGTGGGACACGATCTTTGTCGCCAAGCGCGCCTCGACCCGGCCCACGCCCGGCACGGCCTGGGTCGCCGCGGTGAGCGCCGCGGACAAGGCAGCGATCTGGCTCTTGGCCGGGTAGCCCAGCTCTACATCGAACGACACCGCCGCCCCGTCGATGCGCAGGTTCTTCAGCTGCTTGGTGGAGACGAAGTCTTTGCCGGTGTTGGGGTCAATGACGGTTTTGAGTGCGTCAAGCAGGGCAGATTCGGTGAGGGCCATGGCGGGTTTCAGAGTGGCAAAGGAGCCGAGGCAGTCTAGCGCGCAGGCCTTGTCCCGCATGGCAGCAAGCCTAGAATTCGCGGTTTCGCTTCCCGAGCCCGCCCGATGACACGCAAGCTCTTCGTCACCACCGCCCTGCCCTACGCCAACGCACCCTTCCACGTTGGGCACATGATGGAGTACATCCAGGCTGACATCTGGGTGCGCTTCCAGCGCATGGTCGGCAACGAGGTGCATTTCGTCTGCGCCGACGACGCGCACGGCGCACCCATCATGATCGCGGCCGAAAAGGCCGGCAAGACGCCGCAGCAGTTTGTGGCCGAGATCGCCGCGGGCCGCAAGCAGTACCTCGACGGCTTTCACATCAGCTTCGACAACTGGCACTCGACCGACGGGCCTGAGAACCACGCGCTGGCGCAAGAGATCTACCGCGCGCTGCGCAAAGAGGGGCTGATCGCCGAGCGGGTGATCGAGCAGTTCTTCGACCCCGTGAAGAGCATGTTCCTGCCCGACCGCTACATCTTGGGCGAGTGCCCCAAGTGCGGCGCCAAAGACCAGTACGGCGACAACTGCGAGGTGTGCGGCGCCGTCTACGCCCCCACCGAGCTGAAGAACCCCTACTCGGCATTGAGCGGCGCCACACCGGTGCTCAAGAGCAGCTCGCATTACTTCTTCCAGCTTTCGTCCGACCGCTGCATCGAGTTCTTGCAATCGTGGACGACCACCCCAGGGCGGCTGCAGCCCGAGGTGCTGAACAAGATCAAGGAGTGGTTCGCTGTCGACGAGTTGGGCCACGTGGGCCTGAACGACTGGGACATCTCCCGCGACGCGCCCTACTTCGGCATTCAGATCCCCGATGCGCCGGGCAAATACTTTTACGTCTGGCTCGATGCGCCAGTGGGCTACCTGGCTTCGCTGAAAAACCTGTTCGACAAGACCGGACGCGACTTTGACTCATTCATGGCCGACCCCGACGTCGAGCAGGTGCACTTCATCGGCAAAGACATCATCACCTTCCACACCCTCTTCTGGCCAGCGATGCTGCACTTCAGCGGCCGCAAGACGCCCAAGCACATCCACGTGCACGGCTTCCTCGCGCTCAGCGGCGAGAAGATGAGCAAGAGCCGCGGCACCGGCATCTCGCCACTCAAGTACCTGCAGCTCGGCATGAACGCCGAGTGGCTTCGCTACTACATCGCCGCCAAGCTCAACGCGCGGGTCGAAGACATCGACTTCAACCCCGATGACTTCGTGGCGCGGGTCAACAGCGATCTGGTGGGCAAGTACATCAACATCGCCAGCCGTGCGGCGGGCTTCCTGACCAAGCGGTTCAACGGCGAGCTGGGCCAGATCGCCACCGATGGCGAAACGCTGCTCGGCTTGCTTCACGCCGACCGCGACAGCATCGCCGAGCTCTACGAGACGCGCGAGTACGGCAAGGCGCTGCGCCTGGTCATGGCGCTGGCCGACAAGGTGAACGAATACGTCGACGCCAACAAGCCCTGGGAGCTGGCCAAGCAGCAAGGCATGGATGCGCGCCTGCACGATGTGTGCACGGTCTGCATCTAGGCCTTTCGCCTGCTCACCATCTACCTCAAGCCGGTGCTGCCAGCGCTGGCCGCGCAGGTCGAGGCCTTCTTGCGCGTAGAGCCGATGAACTTCGCCGATGCGGCGCGTGCGCTTGGCGCGCACACCATTGGCGAGTACAAACACGTGATGCAACGTGTCGACCCCAAGATGCTCGATGCCCTGTTCGAGCCGGCCGTGGTGGAAGCACCACCGCCGGGTGGCGAGCCGCTGGCCGATGAAATCAAGATCGACGACTTCGCACGTGTCGACCTGCGCATTGCGAAGATCGTCAACTGCGAACACGTCGATGGTTCCGACAAACTGCTGCGCCTCACGCTCGACGTGGGTGAAGGCAAAACGCGCAATGTGTTCAGCGGCATCAAGAGCGCCTACAAGCCCGAAGACCTGATCGGCAAGTTCACCGTGATGGTGGCCAACCTGGCGCCGCGCAAGATGAAGTTCGGCATCAGCGAGGGCATGGTTCTTGCGGCCTCGCATGCCGATGAAAAGAACAACCCGGGCCTCTACATTTTGGAGCCTTGGCCGGGCGCCACGCCGGGCCTGCGCGTGCGTTGAGGCCCTGCGCCGCCACATGGCCTTCTCACTGCATCCGTTTCGGCCCCGCCTGCTGGATGCACTGAAGGGTTACAACCGCCAGCGGCCGCGCTGGCGAGGGCCAACGAGCCTGCCTGAGCTATGCTTTTGCCCTGGGAACAGGGAGAGTTTCAGTGGGATTTCTAGACGACCTCAAGCGCCAAGCCGATGCGCTGAAGACACAACAGACCGTCGACACCGCCACCCTGGCGCGCAATGCCGCGCTCGTGGAGGCGGCCTGCAAGACGGTCTGGCATTACTGGCTCGACCTGGCCCAGCAGCTCAACGTGCTGCAGCCCACCGCGCCGGTGCGCTTTTCGCTCGACAAGAGCACCCCGCTCGACGGGCTCAAACGCTGCGATTTCCGGGTCGACGCACGGCGCAAACAACACCGTGGCCAGGAGGTGTACGACCACGTGGTGATCCATGCGCTACAGAAGTCGGGCCGCACGATCACCATGAGCAAAGACTTCCCGCCCGAGATCGAGCGGCTCGAATCGAAGTTGCGCCAGGCCGGCATTGCGCCTGACACCCAATGGGTGCGCCACCCCGAGAGTGGCCGGCTCGAAGAAGTGCGTTTCAGCTTCGTCGCCGATCTGGTGATGATGGTGCGCCTGCTGCCCGACCACGATGAAGGCAAGCTGCGCTTCCAGATCAACAACTTCGACTGCCTGGAGACGGTGACCGCCGACTTCCCGGCACACCGTGTGGGCTCTGACCTGCTGGACCAGTTGGCGCGCTGGATGATGGGCGAGCCCAGCCCGTTTCTTCAGCAGGCCGAGGGCGTGCGCCGGGTCGAAGCCTGATCGATGGCCCCCACGCCCGGGCTCCGGGCGGCCGAGCGCCGGGCTGCCGCTAAAATCGCCGCTTCACTCTGCCGCCGGCTCCCGCGCGCCACGACCACCATGCCGCTGTTCTGGAAAGCCTACAAATCCGACGTCACCTCGTTCATCGAGGAGCTGAAGGCCAAAAAACCCACGTTGGAAGCCGAGCAGCGCCAGGGCCGAGCCCTGTTGTGGGACAAACCGATCGACCTGAACACCTTGGCCGAGTACCGCGATGCCAGCGTGCCTCAGCAGCCTTACGTGTATCAGACGAAGCGCTAAGCCAACAGAGCCGAGCCCAGCGTGAGCAATGAGGTGATGGCGCCCACCGCGCCCGACGTGGTCGACCACGTGGCCGTGGCCCGCCTGTATGGCGAGCCGCTGTTCACGATGCCGCACGACCTGTACATCCCACCCGATGCGCTCGAAGTGTTTCTCGAGGCCTTTGAAGGCCCGCTCGACTTGCTGCTCTACCTGATCCGCAAGCAGAACTTCAACATCCTCGACATCCCGCTCGCCAGCGTCACACGCCAGTACTTGGCGTATGTGGAGCAGATCCGCAAGACCAACCTCGAGCTGGCCAGCGAATACCTGCTGATGGCAGCGATGTTGATCGAGATCAAGTCGCGCATGCTGCTGCCGCCGAAGAAGGTGGCCGAAGGGCAAGAGCCCGAAGACCCGCGTGCCGAGCTGGTGCGCCGCCTGTTGGAATACGAGCAGATCAAGCTGGCCGCCGCGCGGCTTGATGCGCTGCCGGTGATTGGGCGCGACTTCCTGCGTGCGCAGGTGACCATCGAGCAGTCGCTCAAGCCGCGCTTTCCTGATGTCGACGCCGACGAGCTGCGTGCCGCCTGGCTCGACATCTTGAAGCGAGCCAAGCTCAACCAGCACCACACCATCACCCGCGAGCAGCTGAGCGTGCGCGAGCACATGAGCATCGTGCTGCGTCGCCTGCAGGGGCGCCGTTTTGCCATGTTCGAAGACCTGTTCGACACCAGCCGCGGCCCGCAGGTGCTGGTGGTGACCTTCATCGCCATGCTCGAACTCTCCCGCGAGCACCTGCTGGAAGTGACCCAGGCCGAAGCCTTTGCCCCCATCTACGTGCGACTGGCCTACCAACCCGCTTGATGCGGTGCAGCACGAACCCCGGCGCATCTGGTTAGACTGCGCGCCTTATAGACCCCAGAGCCCACCGGAGAGACGCCCCCATGCAAGAAACTGCCATCCGTGTCCAAGCCCGAAAACCCGCGCCTGCCACGGCGCCCGAGCGCTGGTCGGTGACCGACATCGAGGCCTTGTTCGCGCTGCCCTTCACCGAGCTGCTGTTCCAGGCGCAGACCGTGCACCGCCAGCACTTCGACCCGACCGAGGTGCAGCTCTCCACCCTGCTGTCGATCAAGACCGGCGGCTGCCCCGAAGACTGCTCCTACTGCCCGCAAGCCGCGCAGTACGACACCGGCGTGGAAGCCAGCAAGCTGATGGAGCCCGAGGCCGTGCTCGACGCCGCCCGCCGCGCGCAGGCCGCAGGCGCCACGCGCTTTTGCATGGGCGCCGCCTGGCGTGGCCCGAAAGACCGCGACGTGGAAAAAGTGGCCGAGCTGATCAGTGCCGTCAAGTCACTGGGCCTTGAAACCTGCGCCACGCTGGGCCTGCTCGAAGACGGCCACGCCGAGACGCTGCAAGAGGCCGGCCTCGACTACTACAACCACAACATCGACACCGCGCCCGACAAATACGGCGACATCATCAGCACCCGCCAGTACGAAGACCGCCTCGACACGCTGCAACGTGTGCGCGGCGCGGGCGTGAAGGTGTGCTGCGGCGGCATCGTCGGCATGGGTGAAACGCGCAGCCAGCGCGCCGGGCTGATTGCCGCACTGGCCAACCTCGACCCCTACCCCGAGTCGGTGCCCATCAACAACCTGGTGCAGGTCGAAGGCACGCCGCTGCACGGGCAAGCCAAGCTCGACCCACTGGAATTTGTGCGCACCATCGCCGTCGCGCGCATCACCATGCCCACGTCGCGTGTGCGGCTGTCGGCGGGCCGCCAGCAGCTGGGTGAAGCGGTGCAGACACTGTGCTTCGCGGCCGGTGCCAACTCGATCTTCTACGGCGACAAGCTCCTGACCACCGGCAACCCCGATGTGCAGGCCGACCGCGACCTCTTAGCCAAGCTGGGGATGACCACCTCATGAACACCAAGACCACGGCCGAACCCACCCTCTACGGCGGTGGCGCCAGCGCCCCGGCGAAAGAGCGCAAGCCGATGACGCTGCACCGCCTGCGCGAGATGCAGGCCGCGGGCGAGCCCATCACCATGCTCACCTGCTACGACGCCACGTTTGCCAAGGTGATGGACGCGGCCGGGGTCGACTGCGTGCTCATCGGCGACACGCTCGGCATGGTGCTGCAAGGCCGCAGCAGCACGCTGCCCGTGACGCTGGAAGAAACCGCCTACCACCTGCGCAGCGTGGCCGCAGGCAACCGCAACCTCTTCGTGCTCGGCGACATGCCCTTCGGCAGCTACCAAGAGTCGAAAGAGCAGGCCATGCGCAGCGCTACCGTGCTGATGCAGGCTGGCGCGCAGATGGTCAAGCTCGAAGGCGGCGGCTGGACACCCGAGACCGTGCGCTTCCTGGTTGAGCGTGGTGTGCCGGTGTGCGCGCACCTGGGCCTCACGCCGCAGTCGGTGCATGCCATTGGCGGCTATCGCATCCAGGGCCGCAGTGCCGACGGCGCGGCCACGCTCAAACAGCATGCGCGCGAGTTGTCGGACGCCGGCGCCGCCATGTGCGTGCTCGAACTCGTGCCCGCCTCACTGGCGCGCGACATCACCCAAGCGGTGAGCATGGCCACCATCGGCATCGGTGCCAGCAAAGACTGCTCAGGCCAGGTGCTGGTGATGCACGACATGCTCGGTGTCACACAAGGCAAGCTGCCGCGCTTCGTGCGCAACTTTCTGGAAGGCGCGCCGTCGATTCAGGCCGCCATCGAGCGGTATGTGGCCGATGTGAAGTCACGCACCTTTCCGGACGACGCGCTACACGGTTACTGATAACGATGAAGATCCTGCACACCATCGGCGAGTTGCGCGCCGCTTTGCCCGGCCCGCAAGCGTGCGCTTTTGTGCCCACCATGGGCAACCTGCACGAAGGCCACCTGACCTTGGTGCGCCAGGCTAAACAGCATGGCCTGCAGGTGGTGGCGAGCATCTTCGTCAACCGCTTGCAGTTTGCACCGCACGAAGACTTTGACCGCTACCCGCGCACGCTGACGCGCGATGCCGAGTTGCTGGCCGGTGCCGGCTGCGACCTGGTGTTCGCCCCCGACGAGCGCGAGATGTACCCGCAGCCGCAGGCCTTCAAAGTGCTGCCCGACCCGGCCCTGGCCGATATTCTGGAAGGGCACTTTCGCCCCGGCTTTTTCACCGGCGTGAGCACCGTCGTGATGAAGCTCTTCACCATCGTGCAGCCCAAGCTCGCAGTGTTTGGCAAGAAGGACTACCAGCAGCTGATGGTGATCCGGCGTTTGGTCGAGCAGTTCGCCCTACCGATCACCATCGAAGGTGGCGAAACGCGGCGCTCCGATCAAGGCCTGGCCTTGTCGTCGCGCAACGGCTACCTGAGCGCGGCCGAGCTGACCGAGGCACTGGTTTTGTCACACACCTTGAAGCGCCTGGCCGAAGGCTACCGGGCGCAGCCAGCGTCTCTCGATGACCTGGAAGCCCAGGCCCGGCAGAGCCTCACCGCACGTGGCTGGCAGCCTGACTACCTGACGGTGCGGCGCCGAGGTGATCTTCAAACGCCGACCACCGCCGCCGACGCTTCGGCCCCACTCGTGGTGTTGGGCGCCGCTCGCTTGGGCACCACCCGCCTGATCGACAACCTGGAGTTTTAGGCCTTCGTCGGCGCGCGAACGCCGAGCTTGAAGCCGATCATGGCCCGCAGCTTGTTGGGCACCACGGGCTTGACCAGCAGGTGGAAGTCGTGCTGCTGCGCCTCGGCCTCGTGGCCGGTCATGGTGCTGCCGGTGACCATGATGGCCGGCACGCTGGCGCCAAAACGCTCACGCAGTGCGTGAATGGCCTCGACACCGGTACGGCCGTGCTCCAGCCGGTAGTCGACGATCAACAGGTCGGGCCGCAGCGTGACCGGGTCGGCCGCCTGAGCCCAGGCGCTGCTGGCGGCCACCGTCTCAAACGATGCCACCTGCGCACCCCAGCCCCGTAGCAAGACTTCGAGCCCACCCCGCACGGCCGGCTCGTCTTCGACCACCACGATGAACTTGTGATCCAGCGTGAGCCCGAGCGGCGCCTTGCCACCCACGTTGGTGGGCCCGCGCGCACGCGGCGTCTTGCCGGGTGGCAGTTGTAATGAAAACACCGAGCCGCGCCCCGGCTCCGAGCGCAGCGCGAGCGGCGCGTTGATCAGGCCTGTCAGGCGCTTGACGATGGCCAAGCCCAGCCCCAGGCCCTTGCGCAGCTGCGGCGACAACACCTCGTTGTAGGGCACCTGGTAGAACTCTTCGAAGATGTGCTCTTGCTCACGCTCGCGGATGCCCACGCCGGTGTCCCACACCTGCAGCAGCATGCGACCGGCGCGCCGCCGGCAGCTCACCAGCACGCTGCCGTCGTTGGTGTAGCGGATGGCGTTGGACACCAGGTTGCGCAAGATGCGCTCGACCAGCACCGGGTCGGCGTAGATGTTGTGGCCCTCGCCGCGAAAGCGCAGGCTGATGCCCTTCTCAAACGCCACCGGCTCAAAGTGCAGCCGCAGCTTGCGGAAGATCTCACCCACGTTGAAGTGTTCGGGCGTCACGTCGACACCGCCGGTGTCGATGCGGGTGATGTCGAGCAACTCGGAGAACAGGCCCTCCAGCGCGTCGACCGAGCCGTTGATGCTGGCCACCAGCTGGGTCACCTCTTCGTCGTGGCTGCGCTGGCGCAGCGCTTCGGCAAACAGGCCCATGGCGTGCAGCGGCTGGCGCAGGTCGTGGCTGGCCGCGGCGAAAAACTGCGTCTTGGCGCGGTTGGCCACCTCGGCCTCTTGCCGCGCGGCATCGGCCGCGGCCTTCTCAGCGCGCAGCTGGATCAACAGCTGGTCGGCCCGCACCTTGATCTGCATGAGGCCTGCGTTGTTCT